>JAUXUR010000048.1 GCA_030680745.1 Alphaproteobacteria bacterium | reverse complement strand
TTTGGGCGCAGATTATTATGAGCAAAAATACAAAGACAGAGTTTTAAAAAATATAATGTCGCGTGCTCAATCGTTGGGATATGTGCTGTTAAGAAAACCGGAAAATGATGTCAAAAAAAATGACTTTTTATCAACATCTTAAGCCTTGGTCATTAGAAGAATGCCTGAGTGCTTAGGCACGAGGGCGTACGTGGTAATCTATATTTGTGGATGTTGTAGTAAAAAGTGTGGATTGCCACAAGCAGCCTTACGTACCGCTCGGCTATTTTCGCAATGACGAACTTGCGTTCATTTTATTAAGTCAAATGTCAACAGCCCCTAATTTAATTGTAACTGCCAAAAATATAGATCTTCATTTAAAAAATATTTTAAAAAAAATATAGGTGCTACACTAAATAAAGATATTTTTTTAGGAGGTTCTTTAATGAATATTAAAAAAATTAATTTATTAGTATGTTTTGTTTTTTTTATTATTTTTATTAATAGCATTAATGCTGAGAAATCAAAGGAAGATTTTAATATAAATTTGGCTGAACTTGAAGTAAATCCTTTGGACTCGCTGCAAGATAAAGCTGAAAAAATATTTAAAATGTCATTGTTGTTAGATTTATTCGCTATTAAGGATCTATATTTTAAGGGGTTTGTTGAGGAAGCTGAAGAGCTTTTGCATATGATTTCAGCTGGCTATAAAATGGTTGTAGAATATTACCGTGCACATCCTCTTGCTGAATTGTTTTATGAGGCGCACCGACATCCTTCAGATGATCATGGCCTTCCTGTGGAAGGTGATCCAAAATCAATGGTCGCAATTAGTGGGCTTTATACGGATGGTATTCAAGATGATGTGCCTGATGATTATGTCATGCAGGCTTTTTGGTTGGCACGCTCTGCTGAAAAAACACAATTTACGTTAGATGGGCAGGATTTATTAGCCAAGCAACAAAAAATATCTTGTGCAACGCTTTCAGCAAAAGAATTTGCTTCTTTAATTGCATTTGTAGGGGGTAATTTAGCGACAGGTTATGGTGCGGGTCGTGCACTTGCTGTAACGTTGAATCAGGAATATTTAATCATTGTTGGTCTTTGCGCCGGTGCTGTGGTTGGCAGCATTGAATGGGTTGCAAGTTTACAGCTTTATATGATGTTTAATAGGTGTAAAGAAAGACGCAATCATAAAAAAAATGTCGAAAAATTAAATAAAGCATTTAATGAAAATGAAGATGTAGCTCTAGATTTAGATGAAGAAGATTCAGGCTGTTGTGCTTGTTTTGGATTATGTCGAAAATCTTCTGAAGAAAATTTAGATCTTGATCCGATTGAGGAAAAAATAGTTCAAGACAATAAGAATTTAGAAAAACTAATACGTCATCAAAAATTATCAACAGAAGAAAAGAATAATTTAAAAACTGATTACTTGATACATCGTTATCGTAACGGTGAAGAAGATGAAAAATTTATTGAGCTCTTTGATAAAGCTGTTAATGAAGATGAGGCATCTGGGTGGCGGAATTGCTTTGGTAGATGTCATAAGGACTCAGATTTTGATTTAGAAAATGATTTGCTGGCGCAAAGAGTAATCCAAGATAATGAAAATTTAGGGAAACTAATAGGGCATCAAAAATTATCCAAAGAAGAACAAAAATTTTTGAAGACCGATTATTTAAGACATCTTTATGGTAAAACGGAAGAAGATAAAAAATTTATTGAACTTTATAATAAATTAACGAAATCAAAAAAAAATAAAAATGATGATCAGTCAGTAGATGAAGAAGAAAATGATGATATTGATGTGTTGCAATATACAGATCATCTGCTGAATAAAAAAAGAGAAGAAATAAATAATGACTATTTAAAACATCTTTATGGAGGAAGTGCAGCTGATAAAAGATTTGTTGAAATTTATCGAAAGATAACGCGAAATGATCGTATTGAAGCAAAAAATGAAGCATTGCAAAAACATTTATATCATATAAAGCCTCAACACAAAGAGGGTATTATTAAACGATTTTCCAATGTGGTTGTTGGTGGATTTAATAAAATCAACCCTTTTTATCATTCAGATTCACATCTCAAAAATGACAATATACATCATGAATTAGATGAAAATGGTGATGATATAGAAATACATGTTGATCATGATGATAAATTTGCGCTTGAACCAGGGGATGATAATATAATAAAGGCGCAAAAAATTTTTAATATTGCATTGCAGCTTGATAATTTTGCTATTAAAAAATTACACTTTAAAGGACATTTAAAAGAGGCTGAAAAATTAATGTATATGGTAGCGCTTGGGTATAAAATGGCGATATCTTATAATCCTTTGCATCCTTATGCGCAATTGTTTTATGATGCACATGATCATCAAGATGTCGATGGTTCATATATTCGAGGCAATCAAATGGCGCAAAAAGTCATAAGTGGTTTATTTTCAGATTATATTGAAGAAGGTGTGCCTGATGATAAAGATGCTGAATTATATTGGATTGGACGTTCATTAGAGCAAGTTGAAGAAAAAATAGAATCGAAAAATCATACAAAAGTACGAAAAGCGGCCTGTGTTATCGGGTTTACAGCACGAAATTTTGGTTCTTTATGTGCAACTGAAATATCGGGGCTTGTCGGCGGTTATGCACTTGGCAATGTGATGGCGAGTATGTTAAATGCTACTTATTGGGTTGATATAGGCGTGGGCGTAGGTGGTGTAGCAGGATTTGCTATATGGCTGGGTGGGTTTAAGTTTTATGAAGCTTATTATTCATGTACACATTTATGTCAGCACAATCATGATCTGAAAACGCTTCATCAGGCATATAAAGTTGATGTGTCGAATCAGTTGAAAATGGAAGAATTTGATGGTGGAGAAATTAAAAGTAAAAAAACGATAGAAGAAATAATGGAAGAAAGCATAGGACAAGGTTGTGAAATTAAAATGCCACATCAATTATCTACACATGATGAAAATGCTTTGCGTGAAAAATTTGTGCAACGGCTTTATAAATATGGTGCAAACGATACTTTCGTGCGTTGTTATTTAGAATATACAAAAACGAAACGTATTGATGAGACACATAAAGAATTAACAGATAGGTTATCGCAAAAAAAACATAAACGAAGAAGTTGGTATTCTAGATATGTGCCATTTCAGTCTTCGGAGGATGAAGCGTAATTTTTATGAAAAACACCTTTGTTTTCCTGGACACGTTGAAGCAAAGCTTCGAGCACGGATCCAGGGTCCAGATCAAAAAACATGATCGAAGATCATGACATGTTTTTATATAATAGAGTCATCCTCTTACGAGCATGTACTTTTTTCTGGATCCTGGATCTACGTATGAAGCTTCGCTTCAACGTGTCCAGGAAAACAAAGGTGTATGGCGATAATTTCTATCATAAAAATAAAAATTGTTCGGTAGATTGCAAAACAGTAGTTTTAGATTATTTAGGTATAAGTTAGGATAAAAAATGAAAAAAATTCTGTTAATCGCTTTGACGATGTTTAATGTTATAGCGTTTCAAGCAGATGACGTAAGTGGCGGATCGATTGGTGGCTCTCTTCCTCTTAAGGATAAGTCTTTATATTATGATGATAGAATGTGAATAAAATATGATTTATGTCTTCAGTGGTGTGTTCGCGAATTGCTAACACACCCTATATTTTATGCATCAATCCCAATAAAAATATCAAAAACAACGTGTTGATGGTCAAGTGCGCGTTCATCATAAATCTCAAAATCTGTTTGATAGCTTCTTGGCGCACCAAAATCTTTGGGATTCATTTGCCAGATGTTTTGCCATAGATCAATGCAAATGTCAGGCATAGGTCCTGGACCTTTAGTGAATTTTGCATAATTTTGGGTTGGTATGGTTAATGCTGTGAATTCTTTTGGAAGATTATCAAAAGAACTTACTTCTTCACCAATAAAATAGGTAAAGTCATCATGATGATCTGATTCGTAATCCGTATAAGCACAATAGGTCGTGTTTGGTTTTTGACGATTGGTAATTTTTGTTGATAATCCATTATGAAAGTATTTTTGAACTAATGCCGCAATTTTGTTAATTGAAGGATCGCGTTCAAACATAGCTTTATTATTCGTCCTTGTTGTAATACCAACAAGTTTAATCTCAGGTAAAAAAATCGTTATTTTTTGCATTGTTTTCATTCCTTAATAGATCGTCAAATATAACTAAAAATGTTCAGAATGAAAATACTTAACTTTCACGTTCAGTTAAATGATAAATTTTTTGCTCTCCGAATTTTTTAGCGAGTGACATTGTGCCTACATATTCATACATCCATGGAAAATCAACATGTTCGCCTATTTCTTTAGCGCGTAATTGAAGACCTGCTTCTTCTGACGCTAAAAGTGAAATAAATTGCTCACTCGCATAAACGCGACCTGGTACTGTCACGGGTTCGATGCGCGCTGCACGGTTTACGTGTCCACCATAATAATTGACACGTCCTGTAATGGGGTCTTTGTCTTCGTAAACGGGACCTGCATGAAGGCCGATGCGCAAAGATAATTTTGTGGGTAATCCATAATCTTTAAAGCCTGCTTTATGTAAGGCTTCCTTAAGGGCGAGCGCGTAAGTTGCCATTGATTGCGCGTCATCCAAAACAGCAAAAATAGCATCACCCCAGGTATTGATAAAAGACGGATTTTGACTTGAATCAAAAAGATGTTTGGCGACATCTTGCATGAAAGCAATAAAACCAGGGACATGATGTTCTTGTAATTTACTAAAACCAACGACATCTGAAAAAAGCATTGTTTTAATAACGCGTCTTTTTTCATTGATAACGAGTTCTGGCTTGTATTCATGGACAATGCTTGAATATTTGGGTGGCGTTGTATTTTCTCGAATTTTACTCAGATCAATAATTTTGAGCGTTTCTTTATTGTCCCATTTGTTGATAAGATCAGATGTACCGCCCACAAGACCTGATTGTTTGCCATCCCAAAGTGCTAATAAATAGGGCTCGGCTTCCAATGTTTGTGCACGTAATATTGAATCGCCAAATAATAATAAACCTGCGAATTGAAATAAATCATCATCCCCTAAATAATTTTCTTCAGTCGCAAAAATTAAATTATGGGTTAATTTTAACAAATGGTTAAAGCGCGTTACCCATGAATTGCCTGCGAAACGAATGGAGGCTTCGATGAAATCATGCGTTGCAAATGGCATGATCATATTGATTTCGCCACCGCGTTCAAGCATTGTTTCAAGAAAAATAATGTCGCCGCCTGAAGCGCCTAAAGAATAACCAATTTCTGCTTTAATATCGCTTAATACTTCCTGCATTTTTATTTTTACTTGAGGCTCGATAAAAGCGGGGAAACGAGGCGCGCTTCTATTCGGCGCATCAATCATATGGCCTGTAAATCCAACAATAACGGGCGGCTTTAAAATATCTTGGACAATAGAGGGAATTTTAATTTTATATTTTTCGAGTAATTTAATTTCACGTCGCATTTTAGTGCGTTCAGAAAAATTTTTCTCATAAAAAGAGGATTTAAGTTTAATGGCTTTTTCGGCCATCATCTGATCGTCCATTAAAAGAGAGGCCAAACAATAATCAGACGCATTTTCTTGGGTTAAGCTTGTTTTATCAAGAGATTCGCGCAATATATCAAGCGCTTTCGCTTTTTCACCTGACACAAAACTAGATATGGCAGCTTGAACACCCAAGGATAATTGGGGGCTTTGCTGATAGGCTTGATGATATGTTTTGTGAAGACGCTGAAAATGTTCATCTTTTTGGCTTCGAAGCCAGATATTCTTGTATATGTGCGCTAGTAAACTCAAAGATTCAATGTCAACGGATAAGGCATTTTGGGCCATTTCACCTGTTTGGGCTAACGCTACTGATAATTCGGCGATACTTTTTAGGGTCTCCCATTTGGGTGCATTTTTATCGAAATCTTTGAAAGATTCAAAAAAACCACTAAGTTTGTTGACGGTATTAAGCAGAAGATCCCGATCTAATAAAGAATGCGAACTTAATGGTTCGATAAGGGCGCGCGCTTCTTCTAAGGCACCTGCTTCTAATAATGCTCTGGCTTTTAATTTTTTAAATTCTATATTGTCAGGGAATTGTTCAATGGCAGATTGTGAAAGATCTTGAGCGATAAAAAATTGCCCTTTAGTTAATAAATTATCAATGGATATAATTAAATCTTTTTCATTTTGAGTTTTAATGCCTAATTTTGCTTCGATCGCGGCCATTTTATTTTCCCTTTTTTTTTAATGTTTACGTGTTCTTCTTATATTTAAATAGATTCTGGACAAGCGCCTAGATTATGAGGCAAAGTCTAGAAAGGACGAGAACCATAGCTGCTTGTACTTAAAGTACATGAGCACTGGAATGCGCAGACCTGACAACGAATTTGCCCATAGGATAGGCGCTTATTTTTTGTTTGCAGCAATTTTCAAATATATCCCTGAAAAATCCAAGCCTGCATTATTGTCAGCACAGAAACTTTCATATAGATCCATTGCTTTTTGACCTAAAGGCAGTTGAATTTCAGAAGAAAGAATATTGGCAAGTTTCAAATCTTTCAGCATCATTTGGGCCGTAAAACCCGCTTTATATCCAAAGTTAGCGGGTGAAGCAGGTAATGGGCCTGGAACTGGGCAGTAGCTTGTTAAAGACCAGCTTTGACCGGATGATGTTGAGGCGACTTCAAAGAGTTTTTCTTTAGATAGACCTAATTTTTCAGCCAAAGCAAAAGCCTCACTCGTGCCAATCATGTTGATAGCCAACATTAAATTGTTACATATTTTGACAGCTTGTCCCATCCCATTATCGCCAGCATGAAAAATATTTTTACCCATTTGTGCTAAAATAGGTTTGATGTGTTCAAAATCAGATAAAGAACCACCTACCATAAAGGTGAGTGCTGCATTTTCAGCACCCTTAACGCCACCTGAAACAGGGGCATCAACTATTTGATGACCTAAAGATTTTGCTTTTTGAGTTATACTTTGAGCTGTTTGAACATCAATGGTTGAACAATCCGCAAAAAATAAAGGTTTTTTAGCATGGCTAAGAAGTCCGTGTTCACCAAAATAAACTTGAGATACATGTTTACCTTCAGGCAACATGGAAATAACAATATCAACATCGTCAACAATATCGGCAAGATCATTTGCTTTTAGAGCGCCATGATTTACAAGATGATCAACAGTTTCTTTGACGAGATCATATACTTTTACTTGATGCTTGTTTTTAAGGAGATTGAGGCACATAGGTTGTCCCATATGTCCTAGACCAATAAATCCTATTTTCGTCATTTTTACCCTTTCTATTTCCAATTGTGGAGGTCGTCAAATTTCGGGATTCGGCCTGCTCATGTATGAAGAATACACTCCGCGGTCCTTACCACTCATTTTCCTACCCACACTTTGAAATAGTTTGGGTATATTTTTATAATTGTATTAAACTTCTTACGAAACTCGCTAATGTGAGGTGAGTGATAGGAGGTTCGGCACGGAAGACCGCAGTGTATCCTTTATACATGAGGATCTGAGTACCGAAACGACGCATCAATCATCCACAGTAGTAGAGTTTCGAAAAAGTTTACTTGTGTTCAGTTGTAAGCAGCGAAAATTCGACGCCCTTTCGAATGCCAGAAGGCCATCTTTCGGTGACGGTTTTTAGTTTCGTAAAAAAGCGAATGCCCTCCATGCCGTGCATCCCAATATCTGCGAAAGAGGAATTTTTCCAGCCACCAAAACTTTGTTGTGCAACTGGCACTGGCACTGGCACATTAATACCAACCATGCCCGCTTCAACGCGATTACAGAAATCACGCGCCGTATCCCCATCACGTGTGTAAAGAGCAACCCCATTCCCATAAGGGTGACTATTAATAAGCTGTAATCCTTCTTCATAGGATTTGATGCGAACAATGCATAAAACTGGACCAAAGATTTCGTGCTTGTAAATAGACATATTAGGTTGTACATGATCAAAAAGACAGCCGCCTAAAAAATAGCCTTTTGGCTCAGTCGGGTGTTGAAAAGAACGTCCATCAACTACAAGTTTGGCGCCATCTTTAATGCCTTGATCAATATAGTTTTTTACTTTTTCAAGATGTGCTTGGTTAATAAGTGGTCCCATTTCAGCATCAGGATCTGTATAAGGGCCAATTTTAAGATTTTTTATTTTTGCACTTAAGCCTGCGACCAACTTATCAGCTAATTGATCCCCAACAGGCATGGCGACTGAAATGGCCATACATCTTTCACCCGCTGAACCATAGGCGGCGCCAACAAGTGCATCAATTGTTTGCTCTAAATCTGTGTCGGGCATAATCAGCATATGATTTTTTGCGCCGCCAAAAGCTTGGACGCGTTTGCCATAATGAATGCCTGTTTCTTGGATATAACGTGCTGTTTCGGTTTGGCCTACAAAACTTATTGTTTTAACAATCGGATGCGCCAATAATATATCAACAACTTCTTTATCACCTTGAACAACATTGAATATGCCTTCAGGAATACCAGATTCATAGGCAAGTTCTGCAATCCGTAAGGGGCAGGACGGATCACGTTCAGATGGTTTTAAAATAAAAGCATTGCCACAGGCGATCGCAATGGATCCAATCCATAAAGGAATCATTGCGGGAAAATTAAAAGGTGTAATGCCAACGCAAACGCCAATGGGTTGCCGCATGGAATAACAATCAATGTTTCGTCCAACATTTTCAAGATGATCACCTTTTAAATGAGCCGCGATATTGCTTGCATAATCAAGCACATCGAGCCCACGTGCTAAAGATCCTTTTGCTTCAAGAATTGATTTTCCATGTTCCTCTGCAATAAGGGTTGCAATTTCGGTTTCATGGTTTTCCAAAAGATTTTTGAATTTTGAAAGAATTTTACCGCGCGTTGCAGGTGGTGTTTCTGCCCATTTTGGAAAGGCATTTTGGGCATTTTGAACTATTTCGTCAATTTCTTGCTTGGTTGCAAAGGTGACATGTCTAATGATCTCTCCTTTGGCAGGGTTCATCACTGGAAAAGATCGATTCCCTTTGCCAGAAATTCTTTTGCCGCTCATAAAATGTCCTAGATCATGCATTTTTTTCTGCCCTTATTTTTTATTTTACCTGTTGTATATTTTATATTTTTTGAATTCTATGTTTTCTCATGCTTTAGATATTTTGTTTTTAAGATTTTTATTTTGCAACATCTATCTTGTTTATAGTAATGAGTTCATGTCAGAATAATCAAGATAGCATTTCAATTGAGGAAACAAAAATATGAAAAAAACACTTATCATTCTATCAGCAATCGCTTTTTTTGCACAACCAGGTCTTGTACTTGCTAAAAAAGTAGTTGGTAAAAGCAGTCATACAATTGATGTACAACATTATGATGATGGCACTATGGAGGCTGTAGGTGGTAGCCATAATGCAAAAGGAACACCCCATGATGCGGCAGCAACATTGTTTCTAGGTGGTCTTTTAAAGAAGGCAAAAAAAGGTGTATCTAGTTTATTAGGTGGTGGTAAAAAAAGTAAAGCTGCACCGACACAACAAGCTGCTCCAGCTGAATAAAGAAAAAATACAAAAAATGTTCCGCAAGAAGCTTATGCTTCTTGTGGTTTTTGTGAAAAAAAAGCTTTATCAATTAATTAAAACGTAAATGTGTATTAACATAAAATATTAAAAAAAAAAGAAATGCATTATGAATAAAAGAATCTTATTAATGGTTACATTATTTTTGATGTCACAGAATCAACTTTTTGCGCTTGATCAAATTTCTTTGTGGGATACACAATTGCCTAAAATTCAAATGCTTATTAAAGAAAATAAAGATGCTTCAGATATTGAAGCAGAAAAATTGTTTAAATTTAGTTAATGTTTAGAATGTTGCAAATCACAACAATATGTTGTGTATTAATATTATATGGAGGTAAGTATCATGTCTGTTGCAGTTAATATTCCTGATGATATTTTTAAAGAAGCTAAAGCTTATTCAAGTGTTTATGAGAGATCTATATCGAAACAAATTGCTTATTGGGCACGTATTGGTAAAATTGCTGAAGAAAATCCAGATCTTTCTTTTGATGACATTAAAGGAATTTTACTCAGTATTGAGGAAGATAAATTAGGGCTTACAACAGAATATCAATTTCATGAATCCTGATGAAAATAAAGCAAACTCTAAGCTTTCAAAAGAGTATAAAAAAGCTCCATTTGAATCAAAAAAAAGATCTTGATAAGGCGGTTAAAGAGATTGTTAAAAATCCATCTATTGGTCAAGAAAAGAAGGCAGATTTGTCACAAGTACGTGTCATTAAGTTTAAAATGGAAAAGTTTTTAATACTTTTTGCGTATATTTGGAAAATAGATGAAGATGAAATTGTGCTTCTTAAATTAGGCGCCATTAATAATTAGACGCCCATTAAAATTTCTACAGAGATTTGAAGTTAGAAAACTAGTAAGTAGGTATTTCAAAAGCATTTAGGTTAAAAACGCTGAAATAAGTTTTGCTACAGGTTTTGGATCATCCATATGGATATGATGACCACCTGGTAATTCGTGAATGGTTAGATTCTTAAGTGATTGTGCGCGTTCTTGAAAAATTTTTTCAGGATAAGGTACACCTTGTTTGGCACGAATAAGACAAACCGGTGCAACAATCGCATTAAACATTGTACGTAATTCGTCTTCATAAGGAAGCGTTGAAGCGACAGATCGTAATCGACGGTCAAAAGTCCAAATATACCCCTCTTTAGATTTTGTTGTACCCCTTAAGGCCAAAGCTTGTGAAGCTTGATAACTTATATTTCCACTTTTCATGCGTTTTTGAATGGCGGATTCTAAATCTTGAAATATTGTTCTTGGAAATTTGGTGTGGTTTATAAAATTATCAATATCAGTCAAAAGATAAGTTGTTCCCTTTTCAATAAAATCAATACGTGGTCCCAAAATATCAAGAAACACTAATTTGTTTACTTGGTCTGGACACGCAATAGCTATTATTGAGGCGGATAATGATCCCAATGAATGTGCAATAATATCAAAACGATTCCATTTTAACTCTTTGATTAAATGAAGCATTAAAAAAGCATCATTTTTCCAATGTGGAAGAACGCCTTTAGGATAAGGACTCGATAATCCTGTTCCAGGAAAATCGACAGCAACTAATTGAACATCTGGTAAAAAATGGGCTAATAAATCAAAACTTGCTGCATTATCTAGTTTTCCATGAAGACATAAAACAAGGTGACTATTTTGAGGATTCCAGATTTTAAGTCCAATCGTAAACCCAGGGAGTTGAATTTTTCGCTCTTCACAGGGTTGCATGATTTTCCTTCATAACTTTAATCAGATTAATTATATCATAATCAATTGATTTTAAAAGAGAGACAAAGGAATTTATTGTTGCAAATTTTAAAAAAGTACGCTGAAACTTATCTAAAAATAAATATTTTTATATCAAAAATTGTTTCATTAATAACGATTTCCCTGAACGCCTTGAATCAATGCTATGAAGACGTTCAGGATCACATGATACACATATTTGCAAACGCAGTATTTTATTTAGGTAAAGTTTCTAATTCTTTACAATTTGTTTTCAGCTTTCCAAATGCGCTTAAAAACGTGTTTAATTCTTGAGTTGCTGTAACTTGAGCTTTCATTGGTCTGTCAACTCTGGCGAGTACTTTTTGATATAAATGCTCTATACTATCCATATCTTGATCAACTTTTCCTGCAAGTGTATTTAGCTTTTCAATTGATGCTAATCTTGCTTTTTCTGTAGAAGTTTTAACACCTACCACGCCAAGAACTTTATCTCTTTTTCTTTTGTCAGCAATTCTAACATTTTGAATCGCTGTATTGCAGGATTTTTTAACCTGCATATATTCTAATTGTACTTTTACAAATTTTGCTTTATCGGCTGCACTTAACGCATATTTTTGATCTACTGGTGGTAAGGGTGCAATAGTTGATGGTGGTAGTGGCGTTACAGCAAAACTAGTTGTATTGATGAATAAAAGCCCAAGCAGTGATAATACGCAAATTTTTTTCATGATGATCTCCCATTGTTTTTTTTACTATAAGACCATGAAAATATTTACATTTACTATTCATAAAAGTGTAAACATTTAGTAGATCAAGGTATAGCTTCACTTATAATTTTAATATAAAAAAAGAAAAAAGAGAATGTTTTTATTTCATATAGAACTATTTAAATTGTAATAGGGTTGCACGATTATAATCGATAGACCTTGGAAGGATACATTGTCACGTCTCACTCATGTATATAAGGATACACTTCGCTCGTTGTTCCTTGTCTACTTCTCAAGTCAATCGACTATAGAATTATCTTTGCAACCCTGATCAAGTAAATTAGTTTAATTATTAGAATGCCGCTTCCGACAATTCCATAATTGACTTTTTGCCTGCTTGAATGGAGGTTAACAAAGCCCCGCAATTTGGCATCATGCGGCTCATGTAAAAACGTGCGGTTGATAATTTATTGCGATAAAAATCGGGGTTCTCGCCATTCATTTTTTCAAGTGATACTTTAGCCATTTTTGCCCACATATGCGCGAGTGCAACATAGCCAAAAAGACGACAATAATCGCTTGCAGCAGCGCCTGCTTCTTCTTTATCCATCATGCCTTTTTGGGCAACATACATGGTTGCTTGCTGCAATTTTGAAAGTCCATCGGCCAGAGGTTGTGTAAAATCAGCCATGCCTGGATTTTCTTTATGATCACGTATAAATTGATCGACAATTGGAAAAAATTGACGCATGAGACGTCCACTATGTTGAGACAATTTACGTCCAACCAAATCAAGGGCTTGAATACCATTGGCGCCTTCATAAATTTGGCTAATACGGGCGTCACGGACAAATTGTTCCATACCATGTTCAACGATATAGCCATGGCCGCCAAAAACTTGAAGTGCAAGATTGGTGGATTCAAAACCATAATCTGTTAAGAAGGCTTTGATAACGGGTGTCATTAACGACACGTAATCATCCGCTTCTTCACGTATTTTAGGGTCATCATGAAGCATTGATATATCAATGTGATAGGCAACATCATAGGCAAGGGCGCGTGCGCCTTCCACAAAAGATTTGATGGTTAATAACATCTTGCGGATATCAGGATGGACAATAAGTGGATCGGCTGGTTTTTCAGGGCATTTAACACCACTTAAAGAACGACCTTGTAAGCGTTCTTTGGCATAGACCACCGCATTTTGATAGGCGACTTCGGCGAGGCCCAACCCTTGCATACCAACGCCTAAACGTGCAGCATTCATCATGGTGAACATGCATTTCATGCCCTCATTAAGATTGCCGACCAAATAGCCTTGGGCTTCATCAAAATTCATGACGCAAGTCGAAGATGCTTTAATCCCCATTTTATGTTCGATAGAACCACAATAAACACCATTACGTGGCCCTAAAGTACCATCTGCTTTAGGCATAAATTTAGGGACGATGAAAAGACTAATCCCTTTAATGCCTTCAGGGGCATCAGGTGTGCGTGCAATGACTAGATGGACAATATTATCCGTTAAATCATGTTCGCCTGCTGAAATAAATATTTTAGTACCAGTAATTTTATAAGAACCGTCGTTTTGGGGCACAGCTTTTGTACGTAATAATTTTAAATCTGTACCACAATGAGGTTCTGTTAAACACATTGTGCCAGACCAAGAACCTTCAATAAGCTTTGGTAAATAAGTTTTTTTAAGCTCATCTGTACCGTGATTAATAAGCGCTTCATAAGCACCATGTGTCAGCATTGGGTACATTGAAAAGGATAAATTAGCGCCACAAAGCATTTCGCTAACCGTAAAATCCATAGATTTTGGCATGCCTTGCCCGCCATAATTCTTATCACCTGAAAGCGCTTGCCAACCAGCATCAATAAAAAGCTTATAGGCTTCTTTAAAACCTTTGGGGGTGCGTACAATACCGTTTTCGAAATGACACCCTTCTTGATCGCCGGATAAATTTAAAGGTGCAATCTCATTCGTACAAAGCTTTGCGCATTCTTCTAAAATCGACTGTACCAAATCTGGCGTTACGTCTTCATAGCCTTTAAGCTTACTTAAATCGGCTATGCCGACGACATCATTAAGAATAAATAAAATATCCTCGAGTGGGGCATTATATACTGGCATTTCTTTACGTTCCTTTAATTTTATAGTTGTTTAACTTCACGCGGATACTTCGTCATTTCTTGCTCACGTATGAAGAATACGCTTCGCGCGTCATTCCTTGTCTGCGCATAAATTTAAATAACTATAACTGCTCATCTTATGTACAAATTCGCTGTTAAATCGTAATTACTCACCCCAACCCTATGCTGAAGTAATTTTTTATACTTTCTCGAGGAGAGAGAATTTTTGAAATTAATTCCCCTTCTTCCTACGTCCCGTGGCTTGTCCCTCGGGATCCATACAGCTTTAGAAAAGATCCGACAAATATTTATCATTTCCCTTTTTAGCATGGACCCCGCGGACAAGCCGCGGGGCGTAGGAGGGGGGAATGAGCAATTACGTTAAATCTGTATATTCCATAAGCTTTGTCTTACTATTTGAGCAGTTAATGTTATATCTAGTTTCTAAGTGGTTTGCCTGTTTCCAACATTTGTTGAATACGGGCTAAAGTGCGTGGATCTTGAACAAGCGGCATAAAAGCTTCACGCTCTAGGGCTAGCAATTGATCCTCTGTAATGGTTTCTGTGATATCGGTTGCACCGCCACTTAAAATTGTTGAAAGCTTTTCAGCAACAACAACATCATAATCGGTTGCAACGCCTTTTTTATGGAAATCACCAACAGCCATTTCCATGGCAACTTTAGCAGTTGGACCAGGCAATACAATATCAGCAGATAAAGGTGCTTTATAATGGGAGGCCATTTCAAGGGCTCGTTTTTTCGCATCAGCCAATAAACGATCACGATTCATGGTGATGATATCAGTTTCACGTAAATAAAGCATTTCTTGAGCTTCATAAGCGGATTTTGCGACTTTTGCCGTTGCGATCATTTCAAAAATCGGTACAACAACAGGCATCGGCCCTTGCGCACGTTTTTTGTTGAGGTATGAACGCGTGAGCATTTCTTTACAACCGCCCCAAGCTGGGACCAAACCAACACCGACTTCAACGAGACCCATATAGGTTTCAGCATGCGCTTGAACAGCATCACAATGAAGCAGGATTTCACAACCGCCACCAACAGCAATACCTGATGGTGCGCCAATAACTGGGAAAGGTGCGTATTTTAATGCTTTGTATATTTTCTGACCATTGGCCACGAAATCTTCAATCATTGGCCACATTGCCATGCTTGCGGCAAATAACGCCATGCCAATATTTGCACCCGCCGAAAAATGCGCGCCTTCATTATAAATAACCAAGGCTTTGTATTTTTCTTTGGTGATATCAATCGCTTTTTGAATCATATCAAAGGTGTTTTGGTCAATTGAATTCATTTTGCTCGTGAATTCAAGACACGTAACACCATCACCAATATCCCAAAGACTTGCTGATTCGTTTGAAGCGAGTGCTTTTGATGATTTTTTAATATCAGACAGAAGCAAGACGCCTTCAGCACGTTTTAGTGGCTGATAGCCTTTTTGAGCATCAAAGTATTGAATACCATTTTGGATTTGGTAAAAACTATTGGTGCCTACTTTTTCAAGGAGTGCAGGGATCGTGCGACCTTCAGCTTTAATTTTATCGCGGAACCAAGATGCACCTATTCGATCTAAAAGCTCAAAAGGACCATATTTCCAATTATAGCCTAAACGCATAGCCTCATCGATTTCAACAATTGTTTCAGCTGTTTCTGGTACAAGTGTCAACGCATAAAGAAGTGTGTCCGATAAAACTTTCCACGCATAAGAACCATATTTGTCATTTGTTAACAAAAGGTTGCGTAAATTATCTTTACCAGCTTCAATCGCTGCTAATTTTGGTTTCGTGCTTTTACGATAAGAGCCTGTTTGAAGATCGATTGATTCTTTAACTTTTTTACCATCGATAGTGGTTAGTCTGTAAAAACCACCTTTTCCTTTACGACCTGTATACCCATCTTGAATCATTTTGTTGATAAGTTCTGGCATTGGCGGTAAATCAGAAAATGCATCTTCTTTCGGCAATTGCGCGCGCATACTGGATAAAACATGCGGCATTAAATCGAGGCCAACAAGATCCATTAATGCGAAAACACCAGTTTTGGGGATACCCATAGGACGTGAAATAAGAGCGTCAGCTTCTTCAATTTGGATATTTTGTTGAAGCGCTAAAGTTGCTGCGTGGTGAATCCAATAGGTGCCGATACGATTAGCGATAAAACCAGGCGTATCTTTACAGAATACAACACCCTTGCCAAGCTTCCGATCAGCAAAATCACGCATTGTTTCAATGGCATCCGTTCGCGTTTCTTTGCCCTTCACGATTTCCAAAAGGCGCATATAACGCGGTGGGTTGAAAAAATGTGTGATCATGAAATCGTTTTTAAAACGATCGCTTAAGCCTGTCGTTAATTTTTCGAGTGGAATCGTCGATGTATTGGATGAAACAATCGATCCTGCTTTGCGAATCGCATCAATTTTTTTATAAAGATCTTGTTTGATCTCAATTTTTTCAATGACAGCTTCAACGATCCAATCAACATCTTTTAATAAATCAAGATGATCTTCGATATTGCCTGTCTGTACCAATTTTGCACATTTTGCATGCATAAAAGGGGCAGGATCTGTTTTCAATAATTTTTGAACAGCTGATTCTGCAATTGCATTACGATTAGGATTATTAGGCGCCACAATATCAAGAAGAATAACGGGCGTTCCCGAATTTGCGATATGGGCTGCAATACCAGCCCCCATCACACCTGCGCCAATAACGGCTGCTTTTTGAATGGCCATGATTATGCAGCCTCCAAAATCGTGGCAATACCTTGACCGCCACCAATACATTGCGTTGAAAGCGCATATTTTTTGCCTTCACGTTTCAATAATTGTGCAGCTTTTCCGGTAATACGTGCGCCAGTTGCCCCCAATGGATGACCTAATGCAATTGCACCACCATCTAAATTCACTTTTTTATGGTCTATCATAAGGTCTTGCAAACATGCCAAAGATTGAGATGCAAAAGCTTCATTGATTTCAACGATATCAATGTCTTTTTCGGTTAGATTAGCGCGTTTCAATGCTTTACGTGTGGCTTCAACAGGACCAATACCCATAACTTCAGGACCACAACCAGCAACTGCAATGCTTTTAATACGTGCAAGGATCGGTAAATTATGTTTTTTGGCGTAATCTTCAGAACAAACAAGAACGGCAGACGCACCATCTGTTAAAGGTGAAGACGTGCCCGCAGTTACTGTTCCTTGTTGATCAAAAGCTAAATCAAGTTTTGATAGGATTTCAGCACTTGTTTCAGGACGAATACAACCGTCACGATCAATTATCGTGTTGCCGACGCGTATCGGAATAATCTCGTCTTTGAATTTACCGTCTTGATCAGCTTTTGTTGCTTTTTGATGACTGATGACAGAGAACTCTTCTTGTGCTTTGCGTGAAATTTGGTAACGTTGTGCAACGTTTTCGGCTGTTATGCCCATCGCCATGTAAGCTTCTGGTTTATCTTTGGCAAGGGTTGGATTAGGCATTGGATTATAACCACCCATGGGAATGCGTGTCATGGATTCAACACCAGCGCAAATAAAGACTTCGCCAGCATTCATTTGAATGGCGCCTGCCGCATCATGAATGGCTTGCATGGAGGATCCACAAAAACGATTGACAGTCATACCACCAACATGAAGCGGTAAATCAGCTAATAAGCTTATGATACGTGCAACGTTAAAACCTTGCTCACCTTCAGGGAAAGCGCAACCAACGATGACATCTTCAATATCTTGAACATTTACTTTTGTGCGTTCAATGAGTCCGCGGATGACTTGCGCTGCAATATCATCAGGACGCATTTTGGCCAAAGCGCCTCGTTTCGAGAGTGTAAAGGGTGATCTCACAAAAGCCGAAATTACTACGTTACGCATTTTTTCCTCCGGATAAATAAAAAAGACTACAAAAGTAAAAATTGGTCACTTAGCAATAAGTGACCATAAGATGGAATGATAAGCCTATTAACTAGATATAGGTGTTTTTTCGGCTTCTTCAGCCTTTCTTTTATGGTATTTTGCTGCTTCTTCAGCAACAAGTTCTTTTTTAGAATGTTTACCAACCATGGTTTTTGGTAATTCATCTCTAAACTCTATGTGCTTGGGCATTTCGATAGGTGATAGTTTGTCTTTTAAGAAAGAAAAAATATCATCAGCTGTTGCTTTTTCGCCAGGTTTAACAATAACGAATGCTTTGACTGTTTGCCCACGATATTCATCAGGCACGCCAATGACTGTTGTTTCTTGAACAGACGGATGGAGCAAAATTACTTCTTCAACTTGACGTGGATACACATTAAAGCCGCCACAAATAACGACGTCTTTAATACGGTCGACAACGAAGACATAGCCTTCCTCATCCATATATCCAATATCACCTGTATATAATAGACCATTTTTGAGGCAAAGTTTTGTTTCGTCTTCACGTTTCCAATAGCCTGCCATGACTTGAGGTCCACGAACACAAATCTCACCTTTTTCGCCAATAGGTAAAACTTTATCAGGATATTCTGGGTCTCGAATCTCAATAATTGTGCCAGGCACTGGAATGCCAATCGAGCCTTCTTTATTAATCCCAAAAAATGGATTTGCTGTTGCAATAGGTGATGTTTCGCTTAATCCATAACCTTCTACTAAGCTACATCCCGTTTTTGTTTCAAATGTTCGTTTGACACTAACAGGCAAAGGTGCACCACCTGAAATGCACAATTTAAGCGATGATAAATCATAATTATCCAGTGATTTGGAATGATTAATCGCTGTAAAAATTGTGGGCACTGCGGGGAAAACAGTTGGTCTTTTTTGGTGGATTAATTTTAAAAGACTTTTAAGCTCAAAACGCGGCATTAAAATAATTTCAGCGCCAATCTTCAATGCAACATTCATGACGGCTGTCATGGCAAACACATGGAAAAGTGGTAAAATACCAAGCATACGTTCTTGCCCTAAAGCAAGTTTTCCACACCACAATTCGCATTGAACGGTGTTTGCATAAAGATTGCTATGGGTAAGCATGGCGCCTTTGGGGATGCCTGTTGTACCTCCGGTATATTGTAACACGGCAATATCTTTATCAGACACAGGGACTTCTGTAAATTTACCGTCATTATCGAAAATTTTACGACAAGGAATTAATGAATCACTTGGCGTAAATTTTGCAATATCACCAAAATGCAATGCTTTAAAAGCAAGGCTTTTAGCGAAGGGTAAAATGTCACCCATCGAGCAAACAACAATTTTTTTAAGATGTGTTGAACCACGTAAATCTGAAACCTTATCAAATAGCGTTTTAAGATCTAACGTTACAAGAACTTCGGTTTCAGAATCATTGATCTGTGGAATGATTTCGCGTTGTACGTAAAGAGGGCTAAAATTGACAACAATGCCACCAATGCGAAGTGTTGCGTAATAAAATATAACGGAATAAGGCGTGTTGGGTAAGAAAATGCCAACTTTTGTGCCTTTTTTGACGCCAATTTCTTGCAGCCCTTTAGCAGCCTTTTGAACCAAATGCCCTATTTCATTATATGTATATTCTTTACCCATGAATTCAACACAAGGATGTGTGCCATATTTTAGAACGCTTTTTTCTAAAATTTCATAAAGGGGACCTGTAGGCAAATGTTCATGCCAGCTGACATTTTCGGGATAAGATTGTTCCCAAGGCCAAGAAAATTTTTGTTCTGTTTTCAAATTCATGGTCACCCTTTTTGATAAGATAGGAAGTTTCATTGATTTTCACCCGATTGTCACAAAAAATCAAGAGGTCCTAAATTGTCTTTTTGAAAAAAGATGAAGGACCTCAGAAATTTTTTTTGTTCTCCGTTCAACTGTTCAGATTATGTGGCAAAGTCTAGAAAGGCTGAAGACCGGAACGGAGTGTACTAAAGTACATGAGTACCGGAAGGTGAAAGCCTGACGATGAATTTGCCCATAGGCTGAGCAGGAGTTATTAAAGCTTATAGCGTAAGCCTGCACTTAAGATATTAACATTGGTCTTGATGCGACCTTTTAAATTACCTTTAGTTTCATGTTTTAAGTCGATGCCTGCTTTTTTAAAAAAGAGGTGACCATAAGATAGATCAAAGAAAAGTGTATCATAAATACGTGTGCTTAAACCTGCATTTAAAAATACGCGATCACTATCAGGAATACGCGCAGTGCGATGCTCATTGGGTACGGGTGATTTATCAAATCCACCACCGACACCAAATGTCCAAGAATCGTTTAAGTAATAATGTGCACCACCTGCAACACGAAAAACACCTTTCCATTTCATAGGTGAAACGTCGTCGGGTTGAACAGGATTTTTAAAGCGAACACGTAATTCTTTTAATCGACGCCAATGCGTATATTGAACATCACTCATAATTGCCCATTTTGGGCTGAATCTATGATAAAAACCAGCAATTACAGCTTCTGGAAAGGTGATAGATGCATTAACACCCGTATTTTTAAACATCCCAGATCGTTGGTTGATGACATCACCAATAGGTGAGCGCTTAAAGACGGCTTTACCGCTTAATTCAGAACAAATTGTTGATCTATAAGAAAGTCCAAAACGTGTATCTTCAGTAGGTTCGTATAAAACACCTGCGTTAAATCCAAAGCCCCAATCATCACCTGTAATTTTTACATAACCATCGGCTGTTTGTGAGGCACTTCCTAAACCTTTGCTTGCTGCAATACCACCAAAATCAATGGCACTTTCAAGCGTTGCTTTTACATATTCTGCGCTTAGCCCAACACCAAAAGTTAATTTGTCATGTACTTTATAAGCAATGGATGGATTAATATTTAATGTCGCCATGTCATTTTTGGTGCCATGATAACGACCTTCCCACGTTTTTTTATAGTCAATCCCAAGACCGAAAGGAGCAAAAATGCCAAATCCAGCATATAATTTATCGCTTATTTGATGACTTGCAAAAAAATTAGGAATATAGGCTGTTTTACCAGCATCCCCACCACTATCTTTTGATAGCGGCCTTAAAGAACGACCATAAATTGTTGAGCCTTGGTCTTCATATTTCGTTGATGGTGATAAAATATGCGCACCACCCATAAATTGCGTTCCTTTAAGACGACTTAAAGCGGCAGGATTAAATACAATAGCACTTGCATCATCAATAGAGGTTGTTGCACCTGCATAGCCAGTTTTAAAACCGCTAATACTTTGTTCAATAATAGCGATACCTGCGGCATGAGTATTTTCTACATAACAATTTGAAATTGAAAGAAAAACAAAAGGTAAAATTCGTTTAAGTGACATTGATAAAATCCTGCGTTTTTTAAGATCTATAAAATTATCGCATAATTTTAAGTTCTGTCAATAAAGCCACCCATAAAATGGCAATCTATGTTACCAATTGTCCACATCATTACAGTTTTTTATTGACAATCAAATGTAACGCAGCTGAACGTGGGGTTAGGATAAAAATAACATTTTTATTTTCAAATAGTTAACTATATTTTAACCAAAAATTTGTATAATTAATAACAGAACTATGATCTTAAAAATTACTTAAAAAAGGAGCAATATCATGTTTAAATATCGATCTATCTATGTTTTATTTCTGGGTGTAATCCTTTGGTGTGGCCAGGTCATTGCAGCTCCAGCACATGTTGCTGTCTTGGGGTGGGGTTCCCTCATCTGGAATCCTGGTGATTTGAGTGTTTATGGTCAGTTTGTACCAGGAGGCCCAAACCTTCCCGTTTCTTTTACACGCATTAGTCAGGATGGTCGTCTTACACTTGTTGTTGATCCACGATCAGACAGTCCTGAAAGAAAACCCAGTAATGCAAATTATCCTGGTGCAAATGTACTGACACAGTATTTGCTTATAAAAGACAGAGAGGATCTTGATTTCAATGAAATCATAGCTGTACTGAGAAAACGAGAAGGAACAAAATCTGATTATATTGATTATGTCAATCGTACAACAAAAAAGTTCCGCATAAATCAAACTAGTCCACGTACTGGCGAGCAAGTAACTGTAAAAGGTACGTATTCTGTTGATCAGAATGGAAAAATTAATATTGATGCTGAAGGAGCGCTGCGTCGAGAACTCGAGCCATATTTAAAAGGCATTATCAGCTGGATCTATCAACAAAATTTAAAAGGCGTTGTATGGACAGGTCTCCAGAGCAATTTTCGTGATAAAACAGGATATTCATACTCTTTAAATAAAGCAAAAGAGCATTTAGATTCTCTTAATCCTCAACAAAAAGCGACGGCACTTGAATATATTCAAAATGCCCCTGTTAACACGCCCGATGGCGATGCTCTCTTGAAGTATCTAACAAACCCGTATTATCGGTAATTATAACGCCTCCTTTAAAGACATGCTCTTACGAGCATGAATTTTAGTCTGGGCCCTGGATCTACGCATGAAGCTTTGCTTCAGCGTGTCCAGGGAAACAATGGCAGTGAAAAAGATTTTCTTCTTAAATTAATAATTTTTTAATAAAAAAAATATAATATTTATATAATGGTGTAATAATTCTGTCAATAAATGCAAATAATAAGTGTAAATTTAGCTTAAAAACAAGGAGAATATTATGTTTGGGCATCGATCGATCTATATTTTGTTTCTGGGTATAATTCTTTGGTGTGGTCAGGCTATAGCAGCTCCTGCACATGTTGCTGTTTTAGGATGGGGTTCCTTAATCGGAAATCCTGGTGATTTGGGTATCTATGGTCAGTTTGTGTCGGGCGGCCCAACTCTTCCTGTTGCTTTTACGCGTATTAGTCAGGATGGTCGCCTTACACTTGTTGTTGATCCAAAATCGGACAGTAATCAAAGAAAACCCAGCAATGTAGATTATCCTGGTATGGATGTGCAGACACAATACTTGCTTATTAAGGATAATAATGGCCTCAATTTCGATAAAGTTATAGGAGAATTGAGAAAACGTGAGGGAACTAAATCTGATTATATTGATTATGTTAATCGTGCAGCTCGGAAGTTTCGCATCAATCAAATCAATGCATTTACGGGCGAGCAAGTAACCGTAGAAGGTACGTATTCTATTGATCGGAATGGAGAAATTGATATTGATGGCGGTGGCGCTCTGCGTCGAGAACTCACACCATATCTAAAGGGTATTATCCAATGGGTCCATCAAATGGATTTCAAAGGAGCTGTATGGACAGGTCTTCAACGTAATTTTGCTGCAAAGTCAGGGTCTTCTTACTCATTAGCTAATGCAAAAATATACTTAAGATCTCTCGATCCGACACAAAGAGCTAAGGCACTTGAATACATCCAAAATGCCCCTGTTAAGACGCCACATGGCAACATTCTTTTAGCGTATCTAAATGAAATGGATGGTAATTTAGTTCCATCTAATGACAATTTGAATATTCAAGTAGCAAATGATAATCCAAGAGCCTATCGAGCTTCTCCTGAAATTCTTGCTATTTTGAATGAAGCTAAAAGATTAAGAAAAATAGGCAATGCTGCTTATATCACAAATGTTATAGCATATGGCGGTGCCGAAGCTGCCGACGTCATTTTGATACAAGATGGCGCTGTTGGAAAGGTATTAAAGGTCTTTGTAAATCAATCTAATCTAAATGATATGCAGACTGATTCAGACAAGGCATTTATTCATAGACTCAACCAAATGGCAAAAGATCGTCAAGTTGTTATTCCAAAAATAATCGTTGCAGAAGATGCTTTTATAGTTTCGCAAAATGTCATTGAGATCCAAGAAAAAGCCAAAGGAAAATTAATGAAGGAAGTTATCAGAGACATGGGTAATATGACAGATCAAGAAATAAAGGAAATGTTGACAGCAATCGGTGAACAATATGGAGCGCTGGATAAAATCCTAACAGAGAATAATCGAAGCTTGATACGCCATAATGACGATAAATCTGATAATCTTTTTTACGATAAAGCAACACAGAGGATAAGTTGGATCGATATAGAGGGAATATCTAAACAAGATAAGGCCGGACGCGGTATAAATCAATCTAGAGACGAATTTTCATCGCCAGAATTTTGGAATGCACTGAAAAATTTGCTTGAAGGTGGAAGACCAAGAAATATAAAACCTGACGACTACAATGATGGTAAATTCTGGTTCACAGATTACTGGCCTAGTGAGTATGCTGAAAATTTTTACGAAGATTTCTCTCCTGCAAAAATAAATCAATTGAAAGGGATTCTAAGTGGGCAAGATTGGGATCAGTATACTTCCCATGAAGCTTCTTCGGACATTCAAAAAATCATAAGTTTGGCTCCTCGGGTACATTTAATTGCGGATAGTTTTCTCAATGGTTATCTTAAGATCTATCCTGAAAATAGCGCAAATATTGAGCGATACAAAAGCAAAGACTCGTTCTACAATTTGTTCCAGGCGATACCTCAACTAAAAGCGCTACTTCAAGAGTATGAAAGAGCTGAGCATAATAGAGGACAACGTAGGTATAGAGGAATGCCATGATATTAATTTTCATGGTAATCTTAATCGTAACTACCCGCTCCCCTTGCTACGCCCTGCGGGCATATCATTACCCATAAGTATAAACATACCCCCTTCCTACGTCCCGCGGCCATATCATTACCCATAAGTATGACCAAATGTATTTTGAAATATTTCGCGAGCCTTAATATGTTCATATAGGGCACGTAATCCCTTCCACATAACTATTGGTCCTGGATCTCCATCATGTTTTCGT
>JAUXUR010000047.1 GCA_030680745.1 Alphaproteobacteria bacterium | reverse complement strand
AGTTTTTGTGTTGAAAAAAGATTCATTTTTTCTTTCAAATCATAAATTTGCGATTCAATTGTGCGCGGCGATTTTTCAAGAAAATTACTAATTTCTTTAGTCGTTAATCCTTCCGACAGAAGCTTCATTGTTTGCAATTCTTTTTGTGTACAATTGACCTCTTTATTTTGAAAAATTAAGGGTAGTTTTTTTAGATTAATCGCTTCAAGAAAATTTTTAAAATCTAATTCAGTGCAATTATTTGTGTTTTTTAAATTAAGTAATAAATTATCGTCTCGATATTTAAACAAATTTTTAGGATTATCTAAATTAAATAAATCTTTTGTTATTGTTTGAAAATAAACAATAAATTTTTCAATTAGGTTGAAATTATTGTTATACAAATTCAATATACTCGTATTAGTATTACTTGCAGCAAAAAACCAAGAATCGACGTAATCTTCATGCGTTCGATTGAGTATAGATATTCCATTGTAATGATTAAGGTCTTTTAATAACGCAGACCATTTAGTAGATTGAGAAACATCCCAAAAAACAATTTTTTTTTCATTTAATTTAGGTGTAAATCGAAATACATGATAAGTAGATTCATCTATTGATGGCAAAACCCTTTGTACAATGTCAGGATTTGACATATATGAGAAAAATTTATTGCCATTGTAATGCCTGAAATAAGAAAAATAATTGAACCCCAGATGATCAAAAAGAGGTTTAATGAATTGCATGGCTTCATTTTGAATATTTGTATTGTAATCATACAGTTCACGCATGTTATTTCCTCTCCTTGAATACCCTAAAACCCAAAATTTTTATAAATAGATTGATTAAAATAATGAATCAATTTTTGTGTTGAAAAAAGATTCATTTTTTCTTTCAAATCACAAATTTGCGATTCAATTGTGCGCGGCGATCTTTCAAGAAGATTACTAATTTCTTTAGTCGTTAATCCTTCTGACAGAAGCTTCATTGTTTGTAATTCATTTTGTGTACAATTGACTTCTTTGTCTTGAAGAGTTAAGGGTAGTTTTTTTAAATTAATTGCTTCAATAAATTTTTTAAAATTTATATCAGTACAATTATTTGTGTTTTTTAAATCAAGAAATAAATTATTATCACGATATTTAAACAAATTTTCAGGATTATCTAAATTAAATAAATCTTTTGTTATTGCTTGAAAATATACAATAAATTTTTCAATTAAATTAAAATGGTTGTTATACACATTTAATATTTGAGTATTTGTATTACTTGCGCCAAAAAACCAAGAATCTACGTAATCTTCATGTGCTCGATTGAGTATAGATACTCCATTGTAATGATTAAGGTCTTTTAATAACGAAGACCATTTAGTAGATTGAGAAGCATCCCAAAAAATAATTTTTTTTTCATTTAATTTAGGTACAAATTGAAATACATAATATCTAGATTCATCTATTAATGACAAAACCCTTTGAACAATATCAGGATTTGACACATATAAAAAATATTTATCACCATGATAATGGCGCACATAGGCAAAGCAATTAAAACCTAGATGATCAAACAAAGGTTTGACGAATTGCATGGCTTCATTTTGAATATTTTTATTGTAATCATACAGTTCACGCATATTATTTCCTTTCCTTGAATCCACTAAAATCCAAAATTTTTATAAATAGATTTGTTAAAATAATGAATCAGTTTTTGTGTTGAAAAAAGATTCATTTTTTCTTTCAAATCATAAATTTGCGATTCAATTGTGCGCGGCGATTTTTCAAGAAAATTACTAATTTCTTTAATCGTTAATCCTTCTGAAAGAAGCTTCATAGTTTGCAATTCTTTTTGTGTACAATTGATTTCTTTATCATGAAGAAGTAAGGGTAGCTTTTTTAAATTAATCGCTTCAAGAAAATTTTTAAAATCTGTATCAGTACAATCATTTGTTTTTTTTAAATTAAAATATATATTGTCACGGTAGGTAAAATGATTTTCAGGATTATCTACATTCAATAAATTTTTTGTTATTGCTTGAAAATAAACAATAAATTTTTCAATGAGATCAAAATACTTATTATATAAATTTGATATTTGAGTATTTTCATTGCTTGCAGCAAAAAACCAGGAATCTACATAATCTTCATCGCTTCTGTTAAACATAGATACACCTTGACAATAATCATGTTCTTTATATAATTTAATCCATTTGGTTGGGTCTGAGCTATCCCAGAATACTTTCTTTTTTTCATTAAGTATGGGAGCGTATGAAAATACGTGATACTCAGCTTCATCAATTTTGGTTAAAACTTCAATAATTTGATTGAGATTTGACGTATACATAAAATATTTATCGCCATGATAATGACGTGCAAACGTAAAGTAGTTAAATCCAAGATGATCAAAAAGAGGTTTCACAAATTGCATGGCTTCATTTTGTATATTTTTATTGTAATCATACAGTTCACGCATGTTATTTCCTCTCCTTGAATGCCCTAAAACCCAAAATTTTTATAAATCGATTCATTGAAATGATGAATCATTTTTTGGGTTGAAAAAAGATTCATTTTTTCTTTCAAATCATAAATTTGCGATTCAATTGTGCGCGGTGATCTTTCAAGAAAATTACTAATTTCTTTAATTGTTAATCCTTCTGACAGAAGCTTTATTGTTTGTAATTCTTTTTGTGTGCAATTAACTTGTTTGTCTTGAAGGTTTAAAGGTAATTTTTTTAAATTAATCGCTTCAAGAAAGTTTTTAAAATCTAATTCAGTGCAATTATTTGTATTTTTTAAACTTAAAGACAGATTGTTACGATAGGTAAAATGATTTTCAGGATTATCCACCTTCAGCAAATCTTTCGTTGTTGCTTGAAAATAAACAATGAATTTTTCAATAAGGTCAAAATGATTGTTATACACATTTAATATTTGAGTATTGTTATTACTTGCGCCAAAAAACCATGCATCGACATAATCTTCATGTGTTCGACTAAGTATAGATATTCCATTGTAATGATTAAGTTCTTTTAATAATGAATTCCATTGATTAGATTGAAAAGCATCCCAAAAAACAATTTTTTTTTCATTTAATTTAGGTGTAAAGCAAAATGTATGATGATTAGATTCATCTATTAATGGGCGAATTTTTTGTACAACATTTAGATTTGAGTTGTAAGTAAAAAATTTATTGCCATGATAATGACGTTCAAACGCAAAGTAATTAAAACCTAAATGATCAAAAAGGGGTTTCACAAATTGCATGGCTTCATTTTGAATATTTTTATTGTATTCGTAAATCGCACGCATGTTTTTTCCTTATATACTGGTTAAGTTATTATAACTTAATACTTATAATAAGTCAATATTTATGACATTTATTACATTTAAACCTATTGTACAGCACTCAATTAAAACTGTCTAAATTGATGTTTTTCTGATATATAATTGTGTAGAAAAATTTTTTATTGGACATTTCAATGCATGACGCTTGGTATATTATTCTCCCTTCAATCCTTTTAATTTTAGCCGTATTAGGGTATTTCGGTTATCGATTATCACACCAAATGCGTGGACATTTGCAACAAGATTTGCAACAAATGGTCAATAATCAGAATGCTGCACAATTGCAGATAAATCAGCGCATTCAAACACAGGAACAACATCTAACCGAAATGATTTATCAGCGTTTTGAAGTGTTGAATCAAAAAATTCAAATAACGTTAGATAAAAACACTGTTCAAACACATGAAAATTTATCTCATTTACGTGAAAGATTAAGCGTTATTGATTCGGCACAACAAAAAATTACCGATTTATCGTCTCAAGTCGTTTCACTACAAGATATCTTGTCTAATAAGCAAGCCCGTGGCGCTTTTGGTGAAATTCAATTGCAAGATTTGGTCAGTTCTATCTTACCGCCCTCAGCTTATGAGTTTCAAAAAACATTATCCAATAACAAACGCGTTGATTGTTTGCTCAAACTTCCTAATCCGCCTGGTTCCATTGGCGTTGATGCTAAATTTCCCTTGGAAAGTTATCGTGGCATGGTCACAACGCAGATTGCGCAAGAAAAAGATGCTTATGCTAAAGTATTTAAATCCGACATGGTGAAACATATCAATGCAATCGCCGAAAAATATATCATTCCAGGCGAAACAGCCCAATCGGCACTTTTGTTTTTACCCAGTGAAGCCATTTACGCTGAATTACACACGAATTTTCCGGATATTATTCGTCTATCATTTGAAGCAAAAGTTTGGATTGTGTCGCCTACAACTTTAATGGCAACGCTCAACACAATTCGTGCCATTTTAAAAGATGCAACCATGCGTGAACAAGGTGCTTTGATTCAAAAGGAAGTTACATTGCTGATGAAAGACATAGGCGTTTTGGCGACCCGCCTTCAAAAATTAGATTCACATTTTTATCAAGCTGTTGAAGATATTAGGCTTTTGAATCAAACAATAGAAAAAATATCCAAACGTGCAATAAATGTTGAAGAAATTGAACTTGGCAAAAATACTGAAGATATGCTAAGCTTTGATGAACAAAAATTAGCATCTTAATTATTTAAGGAGTTCTATCATGCTTCCTATTGAATATATTGCCATTGGTCTTGTTGTTGTCGTTTTAATCTTTATTTATTCAAGTATCGTTGCGGTGAAACAAGGGCAACAATATACGATTGAGCGTTTTGGTCGTTATACAAAAACCTTAATGCCTGGCCTTCATATTTTAATGCCTTTCGTCGAACGAATTGGCGCTAAAGTCAATATGATGGAAAATGTCCTTGATGTGCCCTCCCAAGAAGCCATTACGCGAGACAATGCACGGGTTCGTGTTGATGCTGTTGTCTTCTTTCAGGTCTTAGATGCATCGAAATCAGCCTATGAAATCAGTGATTTGAATCGTGCGATTCTTAATCTTTCCATGACAAATATTAGAACCGTCATTGGGTCTTTGGACCTTGATGAGGCTTTATCCCAACGTGATCGCATTAATAATAAATTATTGTCCGTCGTTGATGAGGCAACAGCACCTTGGGGCATTAAAATAACGCGCGTTGAAATTAAAGATATATCACCACCCCATGATCTTGTCGAAGCCATGGCCCGTCAAATGAAAGCAGAGCGTGAAAAACGTGCGTCAATTCTTGAAGCTGAAGGTGCACGTCAAGCCGAAATTTTACGTGCTGAAGGTGACAAATTAGGGACTATTTTAGAAGCTGATGGTCGTAAAGAAGCAGCCTTTAGGGATGCAGAAGCACGCGAAAGATCGGCAGAAGCAGAAGCCAAGGCAACAACCATGGTGTCAGAAGCGATTGCAAAAGGAAATGTAAACGCATTGAATTACTTTGTTGCCCAAAAATATGTTGAAGCGATTGCTAAAATTGGATCAGCCCCTAATACTAAAATGGTCTTTATGCCGCTTGAAGCCTCCAGTCTTATTGGATCAATTGGTGGGATTGCAGAGCTTACAAAAGATGCATTAGGCAATAAAGAAGGTCGCAAAAAATGATGGATTTTTTACAAAACCTTGATTATTGGCATTGGTTCGTTTTTACTTTTATATTCTTTGGGCTTGAACTTATTATTCCGGGCTCGTTCTTCTTTCTGTCTTTAGCTGTTGGCGCTTTACTAACAGGTATTGTAGGCGCCTTTTGGTCTGTTTTTGATTGGTCATATCAGACAATCTTTTTTGCTATTATTTCTGTTGTCAGTATTTTTATATTACGCAAAGTTTTGCATTATAAAGAAACAGCACCTAGCAAAGATGATTTAAATCAACGCGAAGCCTCTTTAATTGGACAAGTTTACCCGCTCGTTGAACCAATTGTAAACGGACGAGGACGGGTTAAAATTGGTGATACAACTTGGAGCGCTGAAGGACCTAATCTTGAAAACGGCAAAATGGTTAAAATTATTGCGGCCAAGGGATCGATATTAGTGGTTATTAAAAGTAAAGACGATTAGTTCATAAGATTAATCTGCTGGGCGCTTAATAGTTCAGTAGATTAAACTAAGACGTTGACTTAGATTTCTGCTCTAAATAATAATCTATAAACCGATATAACAATATGTATTGATCTTCTGTTCCAACCATATTGGGTCGTTGAATGGAAAGCCTTAAAGCAACCTCTTCAATGCTCACTTCATTAGCTTTCAAACGATCAAGCAAATCTGCAAGAATAAAAGCGGCGATAAAAGTACCTGTTCTTCCAACACCACTTGCGCAGTGAACAGCGATAGGGCCTTTGGTTTCAGATTTTAGATAAGCAAGCCGCACTTGTTGAACCAATTGATATAAATCCTGAACATTCATACCCTTATCATCTTTCCATGCATTGGTATAAAAATAAGGAATTTGAACTGGTTTTGCGGGCCAATTAGGTATCGATACATCAAGATTTAACAAATCAATGCCTTGATTTTCAATAAGGTTATCTTTCCAATAATTTATTGTGCCCGCATTTGCAAATTCTTCTTCAGGTTTTAAACGCACTAAAATGCTTGCACCGTGATTGATGAGTAATTTAAAAAATGATAGAAGTGTTGATTCAAGAGGTTCCATTAACGCAATGAAGTGAAAACCATTCACAAGAATGGTACTTGCATTATAAGTGCTATCTACACAATTATATGAAAAAGCCATATTATTGACGGTTCGATAAAGCCCTTTTTCTAAAAGACGTTGATCAAGCATATAATCCAATTGAGAAATATGAGGTGACCCCTCAGGATTGCGGTACCATAAATTTTGTCTCATCAAATGAAGCTTGCGAAATTCTTCACGTATGATTCCATCAGATTTTTTTTGGTAGCGCGCAAAAGAAGCCTTATTTGCTTTTAGCTTAGCCCATCTTTGTTGAATTTGAGTGTCAACTTCTTCTATATGTTTTTGTTTAATCTCAAAAGGTAAAGCTGAAAAAATATAGTCAGCAAAAACAATATGTAATGGTGTAATTATTATTAAAACAATGAGTAAAGATCTTTTAAAAAACATTGTTATTCCTTATCGAGATGGAAAGCATATAAATGATAAAACAACAATCATCCATAATTGCGCCAAAGAGCATGTAATTGCCCTTGGATATGAACATTCTCAGCAGAATATATCTGTGGAGCGTATTTTTTATTAGCTGGGTGTAGTTCTATTGTTGCATCTTTTTTATAATAATATTTAAGAGTTGCTTCTTCATTATTAATAAGGGCAACAACAATTTGACCATTTTTAGGATTATCTTGTGGAAAGAAAAGCCCTAAATCACCTTCAAGAATGCCCGCATCAATCATAGAATCACCTTCAACCTCTAATGCAAAATAATGTTGATTGGATTTTAAAAGGGAGGAAGGGATTTCAATGTAATCAATGCCAGGGATATCCCAAGATTCATTTTGAATAGCCTCAATAGGCAAACCTGCTGCAATCTTACCGAAAAGAGGAACAGAACATGTTGAAGGCGTGTGGAAAGGCAATGGATCGAGAGGTTTAATGATTTCAATGGCGCGCGCTTTTCTCGCCAATTTTATGATATAACCTCTGACAACCAAAGCATCAATAAGACGGTGAACACCTGATTTGGATTTAAGATTAATCGCATTTTTTATTTCATCAAAACTGGGTGTGATTTTATGGGTATCATGATACGCAGTGATAAAACTTAAAACTTCGCGTTGCTTATGAGTCAGCATGATTACCCCAAAAAGAACAAAATAGAAACATAACCTCATTATGGCATAGGAAAAATTTTGGTCAAGTCAGAAATATCAATTTAAGGCATGCTAAATGATCAACATGCCATATCAATTCAGGATTGAGATTTTATAAACTCAGTCGTTCTTTCCATCTTTATCTTTTTGATTTGTTAACAAACCATTCTCTAAAAAATAACTATAAGCTTGGATATTAACGTCATTGAAAGAATTAACATTAGGAATGAAGATAGCAGAAACCTTATTACCCTCGATATCCGCCAAACTTAAATCTAAACCACGAAATTTCAAAACGTTCATAAACACAAAATTTTGGGCATCTATAAAAAAATGATTATTTGATTTTAGAGCAATTAAAAATGCTGTTTCACCTTTTAAATTTTGTGCATTTATATTTGCACCTAGATCCAACATTTTGATAATTTTTTCTTGGTTATGACGATTGAAAGCACCTGATCCTGCCAATTGGTGAAGAAAAGTATTACCTTCTTCATCGGGAGAATTTATATCTATTTCAGTAAATAATGTGCCCAAATCATCTGGTGTTAGATTGTAAATAGAACGTGTAAATACCGATCTATGATTTTCATCTTTTTGATGAAGTGACACACCTTTAGAAATACAATATTTGATCATATCAAAAGGTAAAAAGAATTTCCCTGTTTCGTTATCATAGATCTTTATTGTGAAACAATTTTGAAATTGAGTCATAAAAAATTTGTCGGAGAGTGTTTTGTTCAAGCCTTTTTGAATAAATTGTTCAATGAAAATTGGCGCTTTTGATTGTGATAACAAATATGATGGAATAGCATCTAAAATTGAATGTCCATCATTATCTGTTGTATTAACATCTGCACCTAAATCAAGCAATGCTACAATTTTTTGAATATTTCTAGGATCTAAAGACGTGTTTCTTATTGCATAAAATAAAGGTGTTTCCCCTTTACTATTCTTAGACTCAAGATCGAAACCTTTTGCACATAAATATTTTAAATAAGATTTAAAATCATACGACTCATTCAAGTCATAGCCACATGAAGCGTAATTAAAAAACCAATGGAGTCCATTATTGCCATCATAATCTTTCTCGAAAATATCTGCTCCATTTTCTATCAGAATATCAATAAATTCCATCATTCCTTGTACATGAATATTAGGTAAAACTTGACATAAAAGAGTTTGTCCTTTTGAATTTTTTTCATCTATTTGAGATCCATGCATTAACATCTTTTTAAGAATTAAGATTTTTCGTTCATTTGTTTCTAAGAATTCTTCTTGCTCTTGACCACTCAAACCTACCTCTTCGTCATCTTCTTCAAAAAAAAGATAATCATTTCCTTTTGAATACAAATAATTTCTTGTGCCTAGCATATGTAATGGCGTTTGACCTTCATTATCTAATACATGGGAATCTGCTTTTTTTGCCAAAAGAAAATCTACAACTTTAAGATTAAGCGCACATATTGCACTATGAAGAGGTGTTTTTCCTTCTTGATCCCTACCATCAATCGGATGATTTAATTCATCAACTAAGAATTTAACAAGCTCTAATTGATCGCTTTTGCACGCATTATGCAACAAATCATCTGCTTTTTCGTTGAAATCAGGAAATGCACCACCTAAGTAAATAAGCCCTCTGATTAAATCAAGAGACATATTGTGCTTTCCAAAAGCAGCAGCAAAGGGCGTTGTGCCATTTTTATCTGGAGCGTTTAAATCAGCACCATTGCTTAGAAGAAGTTTTGTTGTTGCTAATAATCCATCAATATTATAATTCATTGAACCCAAAAGAGCATGAAGAGGTGTTTGACCAAAATTATTTTCAACATTAGCCTTAGCGTCATTTTGAAGCAAATATTGAATATGCGGCAAATACCCATTTTGGGCTGCATAATGAAGTACTGTGTTGCCTTGATTATCCGTTTGATGTATATCGAATCCTTTTTGCTCTATCAAGAAGCGTATAATGTCTAATTTATTATTTGAGTTTACCATTTTATGAAGAAGATTTTCACCTTGCGACCCTTTGTATTCCACAGAGGCACCTTTATCCAATAAATAGAAAAAAGCCTCAGAAGAAGAATGACGAGAGATACAAGATAAAATGGTTTCTTTTTGATTGTTTTGTTGATCAAGAGACAAAGATTTTTCAATCATTTTATCAATCATGAATTTAATATTATTGACATGCGTTTGCGCATCAATATTGTGTAAAGCTATTGATTCAGCATTATCCTTAACATCAATCTTCATTCCCTTTTTTAAAAGTTCTTCGATATAAACTGTCATATCATAAGATGAGTTCGTATAAAGATGAAGCAAAGTCCGACCATTTGCAGTTCTGTATTCAGTAGGTGATTTAAGAATATTCAAAAAATAGTCCAAAATATCAAGATGACCATTTTCAATTGAAATTTGAATAAGATCATCATTTGCTGAATCTGTATCGTGTATTGCTTCTGGATTTTTATCCAAGATCCATTTCAAAATAGAAAAACATCCTTCTTCTGTTGCAATTATATGTGTTTTTGCGTCTATATTGTCATTAATAGTGTATTGTTGAAGCACATGCCAACAATACATAAAAGCAGCCATTTGAAGCGTTGATTGTTTGCTCATGGGTTTAAAATTTGGAATATAGGTTTTCCAATCAAATTCTGGATAATATGTTTCGCCGATTATACCTTTATTGAAATGTAATAATGTATAAATTCCTTTTTGTGCCATAATATCATCTACAAAAAGGGACTTACCTATAATTTGTGGCACAAGAGATTTCATATGCACCCATTTATGCGCTAAAATTTTGTCTACTGCTATAGCTGCATATACAGGTGATAGTAAATTTAATGCATAAATTTCTGAAGGATGTTCAATCAAATAATTTAAGCTTTGAATATCTGAATGCAGCCACGCTTTTATAATCAATGGGGCTTTTTTCCAGTCGCAATTTTTACGCCAATCGTTTTTTTTGTTTTGTACAAGCTCAAGCCCAAAGGAATTATCTTTAAATTCCCATGTGAATCTTTCTTCTCCATTGATACTAAAGACAACATCAATGACTTTTTTTGTAACTTTTTTTTCTCCATTAACTTGCCAAGTGATTAGATCTTCTGGGCGTGAAAAAAGATAAGAAAGTCTATCCAATTTTGTTGATGCAAGTTCTAGAACGTCCAATTCATTATCTGCAAAAGGTTGGGAAAGAATTGTATCAGGAATTATTTTTTCAAGCACATTCAACATATTGATAATACCAATACCTTGAACATTACAAACTTTTTGGCGATAGATAATTTTGAGTGTTGGATGCGTATCATCTTGATTCATATTTGAAATTAAATTGCTCCATTTTTCTTGAGCAATGTGCGACGCAGAGGCAGACATCACATTAAATTCTAAAAAATAATCTTTTAATTTTTGCCAATTATTATTTGTCCGACCCATTAATTTTTTTTCAGTAGATTCAATGTAAGTTGGGTTAATAACACCGCGATCGCCCCAAAGATAATAAAAGAAATTAAGAAGCGATGTTTCGCCACAATTGGGGTAAGGAATGCGTTTTGAATTATGGACATAAGAGGTATTTGTATATGTAAGTGGTTTTGGAAGTATTTGTTCAAAATAAACTTGTCCAAATAAAGCGCGGATTAAATTATCTGTTTCAATATTATTTTCAAATTTTAGGTTTTTTGAAATTTGAGAAGTAAGTCTTTCATCATAGTACACGACACTTTTAACCA
>JAUXUR010000046.1 GCA_030680745.1 Alphaproteobacteria bacterium | reverse complement strand
ATTGAACCAATACAATCAGAAGATGCGCATCGTCCTCTTTATCAAGATGCTGCAAAACTTCGTCAAATTTTAAGTCAACAATCAACACGAAAACTTAGTAAAAATTTAGAAATAAGTCACAATCGACTTATCTACCAAATTGAACAAACAGGAAAAGGATATCATTTAAGAAATTTCCTCAACGGTTTGTAAGCTTAAACTCAATACGTCTATTCTTACGATAAGCAATATCATTTTGCTCTGTATCTAGAGGATGATATTCACCAAACCCCGTCGCTGCTAATCTATCAGGAGCAATACCTTGTTTAATTAAAAAATGAACGACTGAAAGCGCACGTGCAGTTGATAATTCCCAATTTGATTTAAAATCTAAATTAAATCGTAATGCTAAACGATCTGTATGCCCATCAACGCGTAAAATCCATGGAATGTTTGTTGGTATTTTATCCATGACTTCTTTTAAAATGCTCGCCAATCGCGCTAATTCTTCTTCACCTTCTGGGTTTAAAATTGCGGAGGCTGAAGTAAATAAAACTTCAGACTGAAATACAAAACGATCTCCTTGAATTAAAACATCCTTTTGATTTTTTAAAATTTTTTGTAATTTGCCAAAAAATTCTGATCTAACAGATTCAAGCTCTTCAACTTTTTGTAGCAAGGCTTTGTTTAATTTTTCACCCAAATCTTTAATAATTGTTTCTTTATCTTGTGTATCTTTTTCTTTAAGATCTAATACTTGCACAATTCTTTGAAGTTCCGTCGATAGGTGTGTCACTTGTTGTGTTAGACTAGCAATTAATTCAGCATCTTTTTGCTGTTGTGCTGTAAGCGTTGAAGAGGTTTGTAATTTTTCTTGCTCAAAATCGATAAGCTTTTGTTTTAATAAATCTATTTCTTGATCATAGCTTGAAATTCTAAGATCAGCTTGTTGCTTTTCTAAAAGAACTTTATCTTTTGAATCTAATTCAGATGCTAAATTTGATTTGGCTTTTTTAAGTTGCCGCGTTAAATCTTCGCTCGCTACTTTTTCCATATTTAAAAGATCAGTTAACTGACTGATTTTAGAGCGGAATTCATCGAGCTCTGTATTTTGTCCTGTAATTGTTTGTGATAAAAAATATTGAGCGATCATTACGAAAGTGAGTAAAAAAACAATAATCATCAAAAGTGATGTTAAAACATCTACAAATCCTGGCCAAATATCATTATTTTCTTTATCGCGAGATCTATATAAAGTCATGATTTATAATGCTGCCATATTTTTATCATTTTGCACTTGAGATATAGTCCGCGCTAAAAGTCTAATCTCTCCTTTTATTTCACTCACAAATTGATCACGTCCACGGCTTGCGTCTTGTACAAGATGTTGCAATGCAAGATCAAGACTTCTTATATGATTTTTGGTGATCTCATCAAAACCTGATTGCTGATTACCAAGGTGTTCGCTTAGGGCTTTCAAAATAGGGCGAATATCTTTCTGACCTTCTGCAAGTCTTAAAAGAACTGTTTGTTCAGTCTGCATTTGATCTGAAAGAAACGTTAATCTTTCTGTTAACGTCAAAAGACGTGCATCAACAATACGTTTATTATGATCATCTTGGCTTAATAATTTTGTTAAATGATCTAAACTATCAGCTGTTTTTTCTAAAAGCGCTGATAAATAGGCTGGGACAGAATCACCCTCCCCCATCATTTTACTGCTTGTAAGTTTCGTTTGCGTCGAAAGCCAATCTTCCAATTGACGATAAAACTGATTTTGTGCTTGTCCTGCTTGCAGATCAAGAAATCCTAAAACCAATGAGCCTGTAAGTCCAAAAAGTGAAGAACTAAAGCCTGTGCCCATACCCCCTAAAGGTGCTTTTAATTGGTTTTTAAGATCACCGAATAGTAATGCAGAATTTGCCTCACCGGAAGGAAGTGCATTAATCACGCCACCGACTGATTGAATGGTTTCTAGTAATCCCCAAAACGTGCCTAAAAGACCAAAGAAAATGAGGATGCGGGTTAAATAACGAGAGATTTCACGGTCTTCATCAAGACGCGATGCAACACCATCAAGAACTGTTCTTAAGGATTGTGGGGAAAGCTTGATTTGGTCTCTTTCTGCACGAAGCATAGAAAACAAAGAATTTAATAGACGTAGTTTTGCACTGTTTTGAGGCAAATGATCGCGATGTCGCTTTAATGCTTCAATCAGATTATATTCAGGTTTTAAAAGCAAAACCTGTCTGATTTGATAAAATATACCGAATATAAGCAAAGAAAGAATAGCGCCATTGAGAAGCGGATTGGCCATAAAAAAATTTTTAATAGAACCAATAAAAACAAGACTTAAACATGTGATTGCAATTAAAAAAAGAACCATACGTTTAAGATAACGATTCGGCGTCATCATTTTTATCCCCTCATAAATCACTATATCTTACTGAGAATTTAAAGAAAATGAAAGACCCTATCCGAATTATGGCTTTTAAAACATTTTGATCATGATTGTTAATGTATAGAGATATAGCATAAAATATATTAATAAAGAAAATTAACTAATTGAAAAATATCAATCTACGGGACAAAAAATGAAATTAAGCCTATTTTTAACTATCCCGCTCTCACACTTCGCAACTTATTTCTAAGAAGTGAAAACAATTTTTAACCAAAAGCCCTCCAAAAGAAGGGTTTTTTTTACCTCTCCCCTTGTGGGAGAGGTCGCGACCAAAGGAAGCGGGTGAGGGGTATTTTACAATTTTAGAGAGATGAGTATTTGTTTGGCAATGCTTAGATTATGGCAAGATGGTGTTGCTCTTTGTAAACGCTTTGATACCCCCTCACCCGTCGCTGCGCGCCGACCTCTCCCACAAAGGGGAGAGGTGAAACCGAAGCAATTTCATTTTTGTCCCGTAGATTGGGAAAATATATACCTGAAAATAAAAAAAGGCTTTCTAAAAAATAATATTGATTCGTACCTATTAACTTCATGTTCATACATCATTACGTACAAACATGAAGTTAACAAAGTAGAAGTTAATACATTTTCACCTGCACATAAGAACCAGGTGCATCTTCTATAGGTTTTAATTTACCTTTTGAAGGATCAAGCGCTGGAATTTGTTTGCCACCATGTTTGCTAATCCAACTTAACCAATCATTCCACCAAGAACCTTGCTCTTGTTTAGCGTCTTTAAACCATTGCATTGAATTGCTTGGTAATTTTTCATTTGTCCAATAGCAATATTTATTCAACGATGGATGATTTAACATACCCGCTACATGACCGGAAGCCGTCAACACAAAACGTGTGTTACCTTTGAAAAGCTGCGTGCCAGTGTAGCATGTTTGCCAAGGTGCAATATGATCTTCTTTCGCCGATAAAAGATAAACAGGGATTTTAACATCTCTTAAATCAATCGAAACGCCATCTAATTTTATGCCACCGGGTTTTGCTAACAAATTTTCTTTATACATACTACGTAAGAAAAAAGTCATCATTTCTGCAGGCATATGGGTTGAATCATCATTCCAATAAAGAAGATCGAATGGGAAAGGTTCGCGGCCAAGCATGTAATTATTAATGACAAAAGACCAAATCATATCATTGGCACGTAAAATAGAATAGGTTCTATTCAATGCTTCTGCATCCAAGAAGCCTTGTTTATTAATACGTTTACTGAGTCGATCTAATTGTTTGTCATCAATAAAGACACTCATATCGCCTGCATCTGTAAAATCAGTAAGCGTTGTTAAGAATGTTGCTGATTTAATAAGATCTCGTTTTTTTTCAGTCAAATAAGCAATTGTTGCGGCAAGTAAGGTGCCACCAATACAATAACCAACCACGTTAATTTGTGGTTCGCCTGTTTGCTTGATAATGGCTTCGATCGCTGCAATAATGCCTTCTTGCATGTAAGAATTAAACGTTTTATGGGATAATTTATCGTCAGGATTCACCCACGAAACAATAAAAACAGTTTTGCCGTGATCAAGCGCCCATTTAATGAATGATTTTTTATCCGATAGATCAAAGATATAAAATTTATTGATCCATGGTGGCACAACCAATAATGGGATTTGATCAACTTTTTCCGTTTTGGGTGAATATTGAATAAGCTGCATCAAATCTGTTTGAAAGATAACTTTACCTGGGGTTGATGCAATGTTTTTACCGATTTGAAAATGATCGTGATCAACCGTTTTAATACGCAATTTACCATTGCCACGTTCAAAGTCTTTAACAAGATTTTCCATCCCTTTAATGATGTTCATCCCATTTGTTTTAATGGTTTCACGTAACACTTCAGGATTGGTCGCAAAAAAATTAGTAGGCGCAATCGCATCTACAAATTGACGGGTGTAAAAGTCAACTTTTTTCTTGGTGGATGGATCAATGCCATCCATGTTATTAACAGAATTTTGTAACCATTCAGATGTAATAAAATAAGATTCTTTAATGAAATTAAAAATATTATTTTCAGACCACGCAGGATCTTTAAAACGTTTGTCTTGATTTTGGGATTGCTCTTGCCCACCTTCTGGTTTATCACCAAAAAATTTAAGGACAGATTTTTGCCAAAGATTCCATTGTGTTTCAACAAGCTCTTTTTGTGCTTCAAAAAGATATTCAGGGTTTGAAAAAGCCTTTTGTGAAAATTCTAAAAAAGCGGGTCTCACATTCAAAGGATCGTCAAATGTTATTTGCGACGTTGCTTCTTGATAAGCTTTAAACGCTAATTGCGTTTGCTCTGCCATACGCGTAAAAAAGGAGGACCACGGGGATGAATCAGTACTTATTGATTCTTGCTGAGAGAAAAAATCTTTTTGGGTGGTCATGGCACTTATCCCTTTTCATGTTATTATAAGATGGTTTAAAGTGAGTGTAGCAATTTTTTGGCATTTTCTCAACTTTACATAAGGTTTATTTTTATATGAAAATTCAACACCGTTACGTTTTATCATTCGTTTTGATTTTATCTTTGGGCGCGTGTTCATCAGGCGATCTTCCTTACCCCAATCTTTCGACAGTTCCCCAAAAACCAATTATTCGATTAACGCCTCGTAGCCAAAATACATTAAAAGACAATCTACAAAATGATTGGCACAAAGCAGAAGCAAAACACGAAGAAGAAAAAAGGAGAGAAACACAAAATGCAGCAGAACAGCTTACAACAGAACAATTCCCAGAGGAAACACATGTCGCAATTCCACCAGTCAATTTTTGACCCTTTATTACATCAGGCACTTAAAGTAACGGAAGCCGCTGCCATTGCTTCTTACTTTTATATTGGTCGAGGCGACGAAAAAAAAGCGGATCAAGCAGCCGTTGATGCGATGCGTAAAGCATTTGATGCTCTTCCCATTCAAGGTAAAATTGTTATTGGTGAAGGCGAACGTGATAAAGCGCCAATGCTTTATATTGGTGAAAAAGTGGGGATGCATCAGGGGCCCGAAATTGATATTGCAGTCGATCCTCTTGAAGGCACGACATTAACAGCTAAAAATCACCCCAACGCAATATCCGTTATGGCGCTTGCTGAACGCGGTAATTTACTTGAAGCACCAGATGTTTATATGGAAAAAATCGCCATTGGTCCAAATTTACCGAAAGATTTGATTGATATTACGGCAAGTCCTCAAAAAAACATTAAAGAACTCGCGAAAGCCGTGAAAAAAAATGTTGAGGATTTAACAATTTGTGTGCTAGAGCGTCCAAGACATCAGGAACTGATTGCTAAAATTCGCGAAACAGGTGCAAGATTAACACTTATTAATGATGGGGATGTTGCAGCCATCATGGCAACCTGCTTACCTAATGGAGGGGTGCATCTGTATTTGGGATCTGGCGGCGCGCCTGAAGGCGTTTTAGCAGCGGCAGCCTTAGCCACTTTAGGCGGACAAATGCAGGCACAACTTTTATTTAATAATGAAGATGAAAAACAACGCGCTTTTAAATTAGGCCTTAAAGATTTAAATCATATTTATAAAGAATCTGATTTGGCTAAAGGCGATGTGTTATTTATTGCCAGTGGTGTCACCAATGGATCTTTATTAAAAGGGGTTTCAATTAACAATGGTATTCAAGAAGTACATAGTTTAGTATTGCATTCTTTTGCAAAAGCAACTTACACCATAAAAAGTAATTATCATTATGAACTTACCCGCGCGCAAACATGATCTTGAAACCCCTTTTTTAGGGGTTGAATCTTCCTTTTCAGGACGCAAATGGGTTGGCAATGAATCAAACGAACGTTTATCGCTGGCCATCACACAAAGCTATGGATTGCCACCAATTTTAGGTGATATTTTAGCCTCTAGACAAATTGCGTTTGAGCACATCCCCCATTTTCTGAATCCAACCTTGCGTCATTTTTTACCAGATCCCTATCATTTGCAGGATATGGAAAAAGCAGTTTTGCGTATCATCAAAGCGATTGAAAATCAAGAACAAATTGCAGTTTTAGGCGATTATGACGTCGATGGCGCGACTTCATCAGCGCTTCTGATGCGCTTTTTTAAAAGCTTAGATATCAATATATTATGCCATATTCCAGATCGAATTAAAGAAGGCTATGGTCCCAACATCAATGCCTTTAAATCCTTACGCACACAAGGTGCAACACTCATCTTAACTGTTGATTGTGGCACACTTTCTTATGAACCCATCGCCTACGCTTTTGATAACAAAATCGATATTATTGTTTTAGATCACCATGTAGCAGAACCTTCTTTACCCAAGGCTTATGCGATTGTTAACCCGAATAGACTTGATGATGATTCGCCTCATAAAAATTTAGCAGCCGTTGGCGTTACCTATCTATTTTTAATTGCGCTCAATCGTCAATTGCGTTTAAAAGGCTTTTTTGCAAAGCGTTCTGAGCCTGATCTTTTAAGTCTACTTGATCTTGTTGCGTTGGGTACTGTGTGTGATGTGATGAAATTAAAAGATTTAAATCGTGCTTTTGTATCCCAAGGCTTGAAAGTAATGGGCAAAAGACAAAATTTGGGACTTTCCATTTTAGCAGATGTTGCAAAATTATCTGAAAGTTTAAGCGCTTACCATTTAGGATTTTTGTTGGGCCCTCGTATTAATGCCGGTGGTCGAATTGGGCAATCTGATTTAGGGGTTCAGTTGCTGACAACAGATCAACCAGCTCTCGCACAATCTATTGCTCAACATCTTGATTCTTTAAATAAAGAGCGTCAAGAAATGGAATTAAGTATGGTTGAAACAGCCATGTTGCTTGCTGAAAGCGAAAGCGATGAAATTGGGCCCCTTATTGTGGCCAATCATGATTGGCATCCAGGTATCATTGGTATTGTAGCAAGTCGTCTTAAAGATCGTTACCATCGACCCACCATTATCATTGCCATTAACGAGGGCATCGGTAAAGGCTCAGGTAGATCAGTCTATGGCTTTGAAATGGGTAAATATATTATTGCTGCCAAGCAAGAAGGCATCATCTTGGAAGGGGGTGGACATGATATGGCAGCAGGTCTAAGTATTGAGGAAGCTCAAATTCCAAGATTTAAGGCTTTTATGAAGGAAAAATACCCTTATCCGCCTTATAATCCGCCACTTGAAATTGATGCAACTTTGTTAACAGAGGCTTTAACGCCTGATCTTGTGAAGCATTTAGAAAAACTAGGACCTTTTGGATCAGGCAACCCATCGCCACGTTTGGTAATTCCTAAAATGCGTTTGGTAAAAATTGATCAATTGGCAAAAAACACTTTACGACTTCTTTTTAAGCAGGAAAAATTTGGAAAAGAGCATTTCTTAAATGCAATTGCTTTTAAAGCTGCCGATACAAGTTTAGGCCGCAATTTAAAAGATGCTTTTGGCAAAGAATGTCACATTGCAGGCCAATTGAAGATTGACAATTTTCGCGGTGGCGTTCAATTTTCGTTAGAAGATGCAGCTTTTTAAAATAGACTTCTTTCGAAACTCGCTAATGTGAGGCGAGTCATAGGAGGTTCAGCACGGAAGACCGCAGTGTATCCTTATATACATGAGGATCTGAGTACTGAAACGACGCATCAATCGACCACAGTAGTAGAGTTTCGAAAGAAGTCTAATAAAAAAGAAACTTATTTAAGGAAGCTACGATCAAATACTTTGTTTAAACACTTTTTTATGGACATCAAAATTGCTCAAATATCTAAAAATTGCTTTGATAAGCACCTTTTTCGCCTTCAATTTTAACATCTATTCTCATGCCATAGGCGGGAAAAATGTAGAAGAAATGTCAATCGATGAGATCAGACAAAAAGGTATTTTGAAAATTGTCGACAAAAATTACACTGTTCTCGGTTCAGGCGTTTTGTTTGAAGAGGGACAAGGATTCTTAGCTCTTACAGCAAGACACGTAATCGACTCATTCAATCCTCAAGAAAAACAATTTGTTGTTCTCGGAGATCAAAAGAGAGAAATCTTAAAATTTTATAAACAGAAAACCAACCCATGCGACATCGCCGTACTTCTTCTGGCATCGCCATTTAAGAACATGACAGATCTACCAAGATTACCTTCAGAACAAGCAGCGTCCGTAGGCATCTCCTCTGATACAAATCATGGATATGGTCTCACAACAGCTCTGGATAATCCCGGAATCTTAAAAGATTCACAGGGAATTGCCAGAAAAGCAGACATAATCTACTCTTCTGTTGATCAAATTCTTCCCGAAATACGTGAAATATATAAGAGCGCAATATATAATACACTCTCCCATAATGATGCAATTATGCCGATTCTTCTCGCCCACCTGCAAATGGGTTCTTCTTCTCTAATAAGCGTAAACATTTCTCTGCCACCAACGGATTGTCCTAATGTTCCTTTGATTCATAAAATAAGCCAGGACCAGGGAGTCTTGTTGGAGGAAGGCAAAGTACTTCAATCTTCTGATAATTTTTTCTCATTAGGGGATAGTGGAAGTGCCTTAATTGATAAAAATAATGAAATTCGCGGTATCAATTCAGGATGTTTTGAGTCTTTATGGTGGAATGGCATTAGTGTTTCTTCTACAGAACCGTCAGAGGAAGCTGTAAAATTGATTTCCAAGACAACAATAGGCCGTTTAAAGACAAATATATTCTTTCTTAAAAAAGGCAGATTCCACTTTCAATTAGAAGATTACCAAAACATAACAAAAGAAGACAGAGAGGAAGACGTTTCTGGATATTCGGAAGCATTCTTAGAAGATTTCAGACAATTTCATACAACAGGACGTAGCAACTTATTTCTTAAGATGTATGCCCATTATGCAGACGAGATCCCCTTTCTAAAAGAATGGTTTAACAAGAGTGCGGGCATAAAAACAAGATTTATGACGTCCGTTCTACAATATAAAGACTGGATTCTTCGCGCAACTGATGTAGCTCTTAAAGCGGCAAAAAAATAAGACTCATGTTGGAGAAAAGAGGCTTAAAAATTTTCTTCTGACTTTATGTAGGGTTTTTTATAAATTTTGACATTGTAGTCGAGTAACAGGACACCATTATTATAGCGAACCTTAAATAATAAAATTAAAGCTATCCTATTTATCAATAAAGAGGATAGCTTTAGAAATTGGTCGTTCGAAATCCACAATTCTAAAGGGTATAATAACCTTAAAATACGACTTGGTCATGCATTTTATAATAACCCCCATAAAATAGAACAGTAGCCAAAGGAGAGATTCAGCCTTAAAGCTATAGTAAATTCTATTAATAATCGAAATTATCTGTTATAGTGTTTTTTATTAAAAATCGCACCCATTCTACTTCCCGCGGCTTGCCCCTGAGAGATCCACACGAATTTAAATACAGCAAAATCCGAGGATTTCGTCGTTGCGATGAGTCGAAGACGAAGAAGCAATCCAGAAAATAGCCTTTTAAACGCTATAAATGTTGATTTTAGAACTGGATTGCCGCGCAGCTTCGCTGCTCGCAACGACAGGTTTCTATTCTTTTCAATATGTTACACGAATTATTTCGTGTGGATCTCTCAGGGCTTGCCCGCGGGATCCATTGTAAAGAAGGTGGATTGTTAATTTGTATTGAATTTCTATGGTTTCATGGACCCCGTGGGACTTGCCGCGGGGAGTAGAAAAAAGGGGGTTAGTGGTGCGATTTTTATCAGAATTTACTATAGTTTTAGATTCAGTATGTGGAGCAACACAGATGTTTGAGGGGTGAATTTTTCACCCCTTTATCTATGAGCCGATTTTAGAAACTTTACTTTTTGAGCAATCTGTTTCGCATGAATGTCAAAATATGCTTTTTATATTCTGGATTTCCCCAATTATAATCAATGAGATCAATCATATCACTTTGATCCTCAATCATGTTTATAAAGGAATGTTTCCAAGCGGCATGGTCTATAAGGTTTCCTATAAAGGTATCATCTGATTTTTTATCAGTTGTAAACGATGTTGATTTAATCAAGAAGTTATTGATAAAATCTTTTGTCTCTTTTAGTGTAAAATTAATATCATTTAGTTCGTAGTTTATATTGTTGTTTAAAAAAACTAATTTTTGTCGTTCTTTTTGTCTAAGCGCCTGGAACAATTCCCTGTCTTCACTGGAAAGTTTATCCATAAAGGATATGTATTTCTTAGAGAGAACCCATGTTTGTTCACGATCTTTATAGTGATTTTCTAGAATCCATTTTAAGAAATCAAGAATTGTTAATTGATCCTGATTGCGATTTAGGTTGAGGTTAGCCATGGCTTTCGACAAAAATAATGATATATCATCATTCATTTCTACATCTTCAAGTTTTTCTGAAATGTTGCGAACTATTCTTAAATATGAATCAAAATATAAATTGCATGAAGATGGTATAGAAAGTATAAGTTTTTTATTTTTTTCGGCAGGGAGAAGTAAATCTATAGCTTTGGTAATATCAGAAAACCTTATTTGTCTTCTTCCATGATGATGATAATGACCAACGCCATTTATAGGTTCAGACACAACTTGTTGATATTTTAGTTTGATCATGTTTAGTATTTCTAGACAATAGCTGTATTTATTTCCATCTATTTTTAAAATATAATTTAAAAATTTATTAATTATGTCTAATTTAGTTGCAGGTTGATGGTTAGGTATGATTTTGAAGTTTTTTTCTAAGGTGAGCTCAAAATCTATTTCAAGAAATGTTTTTATTATTTTTGTTGCATTTTCAATGTACGTGTTCTTAATTAAGGCGAATTTATTAATAATTGCATTAATTTTTGCTAAATCTGACTTAGTTTTTGGTGTAAATATTTTCAAAGTAGAAAAATCAAAAGAGGGATTTTTACGTTTAAGGTAAACAAGATTTTGAAGGGTTTTTTTGATAGCATCTTCTTCAAGCAAGGCATGGTATTTAAAAAATTCTATAGTAGGTAGAATTTCTTCCCATTTGAATCCTTCGCAATTTTGTAAAATTAAATTAAGAGGTCTTGCCCAGCTATCTGAAGGCATAGGTTCGGTAAGTGCTTTTCTTACGTATTTGAACTTGTTATATTTTATATTTTCAAAACAAGAAATATAATACATTTTATTGTAAGGATGTTGATAAAATTCAAGCTTTTGAAAATGTTCATTTAGAAAATTAATTATTTCAATGTATTGTTCTTTGTTTAGATGTTTTAAAATATTGACCACATCATATAAGACTTGTGTATTGCCTATTATTAGTGTGTTCGCATATTTAAAACGTTCAAAAAACGCGTTAATTCCTAATTCACTCATAAGTATTGTTAAAGAATCAAGTGTATTTTTCATATCCTCTATTTTAAGTGTAGGGCTATTTAAAAGTAATTCTGCGCCTATTTTAGAAATATCCCATGACATGTCTGGGTAATTTTTGGCTACATAATGAATGTATTCTTTCCAGTTTCTTTCGTTTTTGTAAAAATGAACTGCCTTTTGAATGAGTGGAAAAGCTTTTGGGTTAACATCTTTAAAAAGTTGAGCAATTGAAATTTTTTCAATATCTGTGGTTATATTTTTCTTTTGAAATACATCATTTAAAAAATGTATAATATCTTCATGATGATTTTCGTCGATATTCATAAAAATGTTTAGAAAGTCATTTATGGCAGCAGGGTTTTGTTGCATATGCATATTAGCTGATCTAAAGAGAGTCGAGAATTTTTTTATGCCAAGTTTATTGTACAAATTTTGAATATTTGGTGATTGATTTTTTACGACAAAATAAAATGCCTTAATCGTAGCAAAGGAATCGGAAGGCGTCCAATTCGGGGTTTGCGCCATAGTTTTGATTTGCAACAAGATTTCGTTGCGTTTTTGAACGTCTAGCTCACACATATGGCATGTGGCAGTCCAAAGAATCTGAAGATCACCATCTATTAATTCTCCGCATCGAATAAGGGTATAATAAGTTTGAGGTGTAAAGAGATAATTATTAGTCAATATCTTGGTATTATTAACAATTTGTGGGTATTTTAAGGAATCAACTTGATTCAAAGCGTCTAGAATGGATGTGTAGTGATCAAGGCTCAAGTTTTTGCCTTCTGCGATTGATTTTGTGCATTGGATAATTTGTCTAAAATTAGCTTTTTCAATTTTTTGAAACAATTCTATAAAAGGTATTGTAATGGTGGCGTATATACCCAGAAGGTCAAGGGATAAAATGACCCCAAAGCATTGTTTAGGCGTAAAATTGTTGGTCGCAAATATTTTTTGTGCTGTATCAATAACGCCTTTTGAAGTACGAGGATCAATTGTCTTAAGGGCGCTCATGATATAAAGCAGGTAAGCTTTGTGATTTGCTTGCTTAGATAAAGTTAGGTAAAGAAAAAAGGTCCTAAGTAGCAATTGGTCATGTGGGGCGCTATCTACGAGAATCTTGGTTCCGCCTGGTTTGTAAAAGCTATTTTCTAAAAATTCTTCTAACCACATTGGGTTTTCATCGATGAGGAGATCGCAGCAAATTTTGATGGCGTCTATTGCGCTAATGTTCCATAAATAAAGTGCAGCTTCTTTTCTTAGGTTATTTTCTAATCGCGCATCTTTCATAATGCAAACAAGGTTTTCTTTGATATTTTCACTGTCCTCTAAATCTAGTGAAAGATTAGGAATAAGATCTAAAAAATCGTCTATATCCGCAAGAAGAAAATCGTTGACTTGTTTATTTTTTTTTAATTCGTCGGCAATGTAAGAATTGTATATTTTTTTCTTTTTTTGGGGCTGATACGATTCGTCTTCAATGATTTCATCATTGGATGTAGCTGAAAATGTAATGAATTGCGTTGATAATAAAAATGCCAATATAGCGAATGATTTCATGTTAAGTCCCTATTTTTTTAAACAATACTATTAATAAGCTTTACTATAAATAGATTTAAATAAAAATTCAATATAATTATATTTTTTAAGTTATTATTATTGTATTTTGTCTATAGCTTAAGATTTATTAATACTGTTTCTATTTTTTTCTTATTCAATGTAGGAGACATAACAGTTTGAAGTGAGTGTTGGACAGTAATTTAATTTCAAAATTGTCAAGTCTTTAATTTTTTTATTATAACGCGCATAATAATAAAGTTGTTTATGACTTAAGGAGAACTTGATGAAAAAAGCAATAAAATCAATATATTCTTTATTTTCAATTTTGTTTACAATCATTTTCTTAACAAATGCTAAGGCAGCTGTTGTTGATTTAAAGGATTATGAAAAAAAACCTGCTGCTATCCTTAGAGCACTTTTAAAGATCGTTAGTGAATCAACTATACAAATATGTCATTTAAAAGGTCCGACATATTCTTTCAATGCAAATTACATCGTTTTTAACCCTAAAATTGAAATTCTATTGCCTGATTCAATCGATACTCAATATGTTGTTAATTGTATGTTTCTCGAAGAATATTCGCTCGATAACATATTAGAAACGCCGCATTGTTTGTCATCATTACATAATTCACTTAAATCAATAGAAAACTCTCTTATAATGCCCATTGAAATTCAGTGGACGTATGAAACAATCAGAATTATGGTTGCATCCTCTTTTAACGGCAAAAAATTTTCGCATCAAATTATTTTAAACATAGATTCAGAAGAAAATCATCGCCTTGAACGTTCCACATTAACATCGACATTGCGTCCAACAACAACCAATGAAAAAAATAATATAAATTATGTATCTTCAAGCGAAGAAGAGTCAAAAATTGAAGATGAACATCCTGAAGATGAAGAGTCAGAAAATGATTCATCAAGTGAAGATGAAGATTCTTATACGCCCCCTAGATTAGCTTTTATAAAAGTTTCTCAACATTTTGATCTTTCAGACTCAAGCGCAGATGATGATTCGAGTGACGCTCTTTCTGTTCTTTTTGAAGAATATATAGATCATATTTCGCATAAACGCGAAACTAAACTTAAACAATTAAGACAGGTTCCTAGTGAAAATTTATATCAAGATAACGTCATACAATATTTAGAAAAAATGGATGATTCTGTAAAACAACAATCTTTGCAGATAATAAAATCAGTTGATTTTTTGCGTAGATCGCAGGTAATGTACTTAAGTGATTTTGATGAACCTCTTTCTATTTCACAAAAAATGCCCGAGAAAAAAAATTATGAGTGATAGTCTGTATGGAAACGCTATAACCTAAACAACAAAGTGCTAGACTTCTTTTGAGACTCTACTACTGTGGACGATTGATGTGTCGTTTCGGTACTCAGATCCTCATGTATGAAGAATACACTACGGTCTTCCGTGCCGAACCTCCTATCATTCGCCTCACATTAGCGAGTTTCGAAAGAAGTCTAATAAATGCGACAAACGAAATTAACAAGATGTAAAAAATGATCAATGATCTACGCGTTCTTTTTGCCCCGCTTTTAGCACTTGTCACATTAGCTATGGGCACAAGCCTTCTTTCGACATTAATCGCCATTAGTATTGATGATTTAGGGGGCTCTGATTTTCTTGTAGGTCTTGCATCATCATTTTATTATTTAGGCATGACCATAGGCGCTTTCAAAATTGAGCCTTTCGTCATTCGTGTTGGTCATATCAGGGCTTATGCCGTGTTTGCAGCCCTTATTACGGCTTCATCCCTTCTCCATTGTTTTTGGCAAAATACTTATTTTTGGATTTCTTTGCGCCTACTAACTGGTTTTGGCTTAGCAGGCATGTATATTGTGATTGAAAGCTGGTTATTGGCCCAAAGCACGCCGCTTAATCGTGCACGTATTTTAGCCATTTATATGGTTGCGTTATATGGCGCCCAATCATTAGGACAATTCCTTATTAATGTTGGCGAACCTCTTTCTTTATATCCTTTTATTTTGGCTGCCGTATTGGGGTCATTATCAATTATCCCTATTTCGATGACGCACCAGAAATCGCCCGTTTATAATGAGCATTCTGTTATTAATTTACGGAAATTATTCAAAATATCACCATCTGGTGTTTTTGGTTGTTTTGTTTCGGGCATGATTTTAAGTGCTTTATATGGTTTATTACCTAAAGCGCTTGAAGAATTCGAATTAGAGCGTATTCAAATTTCTTATTTAATGGCCACAACCATTGCAGGTGGTATGGCACTGCAATATCCATTCGGTTGGCTTGCCGACAAATTCAACAAACGTACTATGCTTATGTTGCTTAGTTTCGCAATGGCAATTATTGCTGGTCTTATTTTCTTGTTGATACATAGTGGCATCGTTGCTTTATACGCTATATTATTTGTTATTGGTGGACTTGGGTTTGTTTTATATCCTGTCGCTATGAGCCATGCTTGCGATTATGCGGAACAAAAAGATATGGTGTCGGTCACGGGTGGGCTTTTACTTGTTTATGGTTATGGATGTATTTTAGGTCCATTATTAACGTCTTTATTTATGATGCTTTTTGGCGGACTTGGATTCTTTTATTATTGCGCTGCAAGTGCTGCAGGCCTTGGGCTTTTTGTTTTTTGGCGTAGCAATCAAAGTCCACCTTTGCCTATGGAAGCACAGCACCACGTCATCGTACAAAACACCCACACAACGCCAGTGTCGAATGATTTGGACCCACGTGTACGTAATGACTAAATATTCTAAGTAGGACAATCCTTCCTATTTCAAGCTGTACAGGGTATTACGATAATAAGATTTAGAAATTCTGCATGTTTACATAGAAAGAAATGTATTTCAGGTATACTTCGTATCTGAGTTCAAAAATTTTTTACTGTAAATATTTTACACATATATTTTAAATAAATAATATTTTTAATACAATAATAGTTAAATAAATAATTTTTATATTGTATAATTTGATGGAATGTAATACAATAATTCAAAATGAGCAATCCAATATTAATTTAAACAAAACAGATTTTAAGATTTTGCCATTGTTATTTAAGTCTAAAATCTAATAATATCTATAGGAAAAAAATGAAAAAATACTTATTATTAAATGTTTGTGCCTTTTTTTTGAGTTCTTCAGTCGCATTTCCGGCTGGAAATGGGTCAGGTATTGAAACCAATGAGGAAATAATTAAGAAATCACGAAAAAGATCACTTGAAGAACCTAGTAACGAAGAACATGATACAAAACGAATGCGCCATAATTATAGTGACATAGAATGGCGTTTGTATATTGCAAAAAATGCTAATGATCGTATTTTAAGTTTAAGTGCCGCAGAACTTTTATGGAGCAACCAAGAAACAAGGAAATTTGGTCTTCAGGCCTATATACATATCGCTCGACATTCAGAAAACGTTGAAGCGCGTTTTGCAGCATCTAAATTTTTATTCAATAATCAAAAACATTGGAATAATCCAGAACATTGGAGTTTTTTAGAAGCACCAACATTCGGTCTTCAAATGCATTTATCAAGCAATGCAGAAGATGTTGAAACGCGTTTAGAAGCTGCTAAAAATTTATGGAATGATAGGGAAAACAAAGTATTTGGACTTTTAGCTTATAATTATATTGCGCGGACTATTGAAAATGTTGACATTATCACGGAGAAGAATATCAGCGTACCATTGGAAGCAATTGATATTTTATGGAAAAATAAAGCAACAAAAAAATTGGCACGTGAAGCATATCTGCAGGTTGCTCAAAATGCTGAAGATTATTCTTTACGTTTATATGCCGCGTCAACATTGTTTAATGATGAGGTAAACGATACTGAATATTATGATGCTGCGGTGCAAGCTCTTGTTGAAGTAGCTAAAAATGAAGAATGTGGTGAAGATGGTTTAAAAGCTGCGGAGTTTTTATGGCAGGATTCACGCACAAAACATAAATTTGGTTTAAGCGCCTTGTTGCACGTCATTGGGATGTCAAAGGATGAAGAAATATGTTTAGACGGATTGGATGCATTAAATGATGAAACAATCGAAAAAAAAATAATTATTCAAGTTTGTTTGGATTTTGCCAAAAAGGCAATTCAAACTGAAACGCATCAAAAATTAGCCGAAATTTTACTAGATTTAGATGTTTTAATTGACGACCCTTTGGTTGAAAAACAGCTTTCTGTTCAGGTGCTTTTGTATATCGCTCAACACTTAAAATGTGCAGAAACGCGCTTAGAAACAGTAACTAATTTGTGGGAAGATCAAGAATGTCAGCATGAATATCGACAAATCTTGATTGATATTTTAGTGGGTATTGCTAAAAATAATAAAAATGATATGTACGATTATGAAGCTCAATTTAATGCCTGCGCATTTTTATGTAATGACTTAGATTATCGAAGGGAAAATTTTCAATCAATAGCTGAACTTGTTAATATTGTTCTCGATAATACAAATTATTATAAAGATTCTTTGGATCTTATGATGGATATTTTATGGGATAATTCAGAATATCGTATACAATTTCCAGAACTTTTAATTGATAATTTTATTAAAATTACGCAACATCCTGAAGCTTTAGAATATTTTATGAAACATTGTTATAATTTTTCAGCAGAAGCAATAGATGCAATAATATTTTTATGGAATAATTCATCTTGCGATCAAATACAAAGCAACACTACACTGAAAAATATTTTGTTGAATACGCTGATTCGAATATTACTTCTTGCAAAAAAGGAATCGTCTTTACAAGTAGATCGTGTTTTATTGAATGATCCGTTAACGGAGAAAATTGCTATTAACGCTATATATTTTATAGCGACAACTACAAAATATGATTTTTTTCAACTAAATGCTATAAATTTTTTGTTGCAAAAAAGAAAATACCGCAGTCAATATCGTGAAAATTTAATAGACACTATTCTACATTTTCCAGAAGTTGAATGCCATGCTTGCTGCACTTTAATTTCAAAGATTTTCTTGGAGGATTTAAATAACCTTGAAATTAGCAGAAGCAATCTTTTAGATAATTATAAAAGACTAACTTCAGAACACCCTAATCATTTTATTCTTAATATGATGTCTTACTCTTTCTTTGGAGATTCATTCAAAGAGGAATATAACTCTATCATGCTTAATGTTTGGAGAGAATTGAAGAAGAGGGATAAGTCAACAATACTTAGTGCTCTTGTTCAAACATTAGGCGAAAGCAATTCCCTTATTCAAGAATTACTTCTTCTTTATGCGCAAGAAGATGATAATAATTCTAACAATTGTGCAATTGCATATTATGCTAAAATGATCCAAGAGTTAAATAAACCTTTTATGCATAATCCTGCTCTTTTTGAGGTGTGCTTGACGCCAGAAAGTGTTGAAGAGGTAAAAACTGAACCTGTTAGAACGCTTTATTATAAAGTAAATCACAATTTGTTCAATTATATGCCTATCGCTCAAGAGCGTATAGCAGATATTGAAGATGTAGAAATTTTGCTTGAAAATTGTACAGATGAAGGCGTGATAGGGACATCTAGGCGGGATGATTTTATAAAATATTTTGCAGAACCTTTTTCTCAAGAAGCTTTGAAGCTTCAGGCCATGGTCAAAAAATTTAGATCGATGGGTGAAGCTGGAAAAAAAAGTATATGTAATTTATTGAAAGAATTACATAGCTGCAGGCAAGGTATGAATGAAGCTATATGGATAAATTATGAAGTTGAATCTAAACCTTTGTTTTCAGCAACACTTAATAATGTAACAAATTGGTATGCGCGTCTTTTAACATTAAACCTTATTACAGATAAGTATTTATTAGAAAGATATAAAAAAGATAAAACAGAATTATCTAGCTTAATATTAACTATGATAAGTTCTGATCATGTTTTTGGTAAACATTTAAGAGGCAATAACAATGATTCTATTTTGTTAAAAGGATTGTTGGGTTCTATTGTACAAGATGAAGAAAAAATCATTGAGAACAATCCAAATGATGCCAAAATATTAGCGCCTATGTTAATTCGTGCTATGGATATTATCACAATGCTTTCAGACGCCGATAATTTTTCTGAAAATCTTCACCGATTTTGTGAAATAAACGAAATAGCTTTACCTGCTGATATTTATGTAAATATATCGGCTGAAATGATTGAAAACTTAGTAAATCTTTTAGAACCGCGCGATGTAGAAGGGCGTGGTGATTTTGACTCGATTAAAACGCAACTTCATGATTTTGTTGTTTCAAATGATTTTACACAGATTTTAAAAGATCTTACGTCTGAAACAGGCGACAAATTACGTGAACTTATAAAAGGTTTTATATCTAATAAATGGGTTGTTGGGCTTTTAAATTTGATGATGCTTTCTGAAGGCGGAAATCTTTTAGAAGCTGTCGATACAACTTATGCAAACACACGTATTGATAAAGATATTTCTTTAAGTTGGAAAAGTCTAACAGGTGAAAGCACTAAAGAAATAAATAAATTGAAACGTCAAATACTTTATAAAATAGGTGAGGAATTATTTCCAGGTCAAAATTATGCGATTTTATCTCATGAAATGGGTCAGATTGAAGGTTTTCTTGGCGCTGCCATTGGTCTTCGACCTGAAAATGAAAAACCAAAATTAGATATTTATCTTAAAAGACCATTATCTAATTCTTTGCAAGAGCTTTTAGATATATTCCATCAACATTTTACGCCAAAACAAATTATTAGTCATTTTAATGACTTGTTGAGAGAAAAAAAATGGAATGTTGAAGAACCTGTCAGTGGCACCAACATCATTTGGGTGTTATTGGCTGATTCAGCAAAAGAAATGCTTAAAGATAAGGGATTTGATGTTGATAATATAGAGATAGATTCGTATATTATTGGACATCAAAATAATACAGCAACAGAACTTGCATTAGCATTGTTTTTAACAAAAATGGGTATTTTAGTTGAATGCGATGAAAATGGTCATGATCTGATGAACGTAGAATAAAATCGTTTAAATTCAAATAATATGATCAATAATCATATGTATATTTAAACCCTGGGCTTTGGCTCAGGGAAACAATATTAGATTTCTTTAGAAAACACTACAAAAGATTGATGAAAATACACTCCAGCTTCCTCCCAAATCTCCTGTCTTACCTCGTATCAGCAAGTTTCTAAAGAATTCCATAGGTTAATCAATAATCCCATTTGCCAAAGACCCCAACATTCCCTTGCAAATCATTACTCACGCCTGTTTCAAGATTAATATGAGGCGTGAGTTCAACTTGCAATTTGCCATGGGTTTTTCTGTTTTTAAGATCTTCTTCAACGGACACTTTAATTTTATCTGTTATTTTGCTTCCGGCTTTGAGGATCGGACTTGGTCCCTTACCATCTTCATCGCTTGTATCAAATTCAAAAGTGTCTAATCCTAAAATATTTTGAATTTTTTCAAATTGTTCAAATAAAGGTAATTTTCTACCATTTATTTTATTCAACATCGTCCCTAATTTTAATGCCTGCATAGGGTTTAGATTTGCCGTTCCATGTTTAAAAAGAAGACGGGAAACAATTTCTTCTTGTGGTAATTCAGGCGACGATGTGAGTTCAATTTTAGGCGCATCAACGGATCCTGTAATATTAAGTTTTGCAATTAAATCTGATGATTTAGCTTCAGTTAAAATATAAAGATCTGGCATCAATTTATCGCTTCCGTCAAAATAAACATTGCCTTTTGTAAGGTTAAACTTCGTCCCAAATAAGGAAAAATCTCCTTTTTGTACTTTAAGCGCTCCTTTAATCCTAGGTTTTAAAATATCACCATTAATGCGACAAGCGCCCAACCACTCACTTTCAAGCCCGAAACCTGATAAAATTAAGGGGTTTTTTAAATCAACTTTCAGATCAAGATTCAACATTGAAGCATTATGTGATTGGTTTTCTGTGCAATAATCATCTTCTTCAAAAAAATCATCCACACCTTGATGTATTTTTTCTGGTATTTTTATTTTAGCGCGATTGATATCTACATTGCCTGATAAATTACTTTTTTGATTTTTTTGACCAGAAAAAACTAAATTTGCAAAGGCTTTCACATCGGCATCATCATTATTCACAATTTGATAATCATTAAAAACGACATTAAAATTATAAGGGAAACTATCCTTAAGGCTTATTTTGCCTTTCCCTTTCATTTCTCCTTTTTTTTGATCGATGGCACTTAAATTATCTAAAAGTAACTCGTTATTTTTAGCTACAATGTCACAACGAATATCGTCAAGAATGGTACCAAATTGAGCATTTTCGTAATATCCTTTTAGAAGCGAAATTTTACCCGTTGCATTTGGATCAGATATCAATCCGGCAAGTTTTAAAGAACCTTGAATTGTTCCTTCTAAAATATCTTCATAAGTCGGTAAAAAAGGCGACAAATAAGCTAAATCTAATTTCCCAGCGCAATCAATATTAATCGGCAATTTTTCATCAAACATAGGTAAAAATGATTCATGAAATAGAAGGGGAATTTTGCCTTTAAGCGTAAAATCAGAATCTTTAAGTTTTTCTTCTTTAAGACTACCCTCAAGAAGCAGCGCATTATCATTTATTTTTCCGGATAATTTTGTATAAAAAACAGGGGCAAAATCTTCACCTAAATCAAAGAGTAATTGATCTGATTCTATATCAAAATGTCCAAGAATTTCTTTTTGCTTTTTTTCAAGCATCAAATGGCCATGTATACCACCTTGAAGTGGTATTGAAGGGTTAATCAATGCAATTAAATCTGCGGGAAGATCACGCCAAGAAAATTGAATTTTCGAATTATCTTGTATTGTATCTACTAAATTTATATTTAAAAATCCTGCTAAAACACCTTTCCCAATACGCAAGCTTGTTTGTGGAAACGAAAAATTATTTTTGTGTTGCGTTAATATTAATGGTTTTGTTAAAGCATAATTTTTTTTATTAAGACTGCCTTCAAATTTGCTGAGTTGAAATAAGAAACCATCTTGTTTTTTGTCATAATGCCCAATCAAATCAAGTTCATAAGGAAAAGGTTTTGCGCCTTTAAATTTTGACGTAAGATGTGCACCATCAAAATCTCCTTCTAATTGAAGGCGTGCTTGAGAAAGATCAACATCATGTGCGCGACAATCCAAAAGACTGATATTTAATTTACCTTGTGGTTTTTTGAAAAAATCATTTAAATCCAATCGTACAAGACCATGACCTATTTCAAAAATTGTATCAACGGACGCATGCACATTTTTTAATTTTACCAAGCCCTGAGCCTGCGCATTTCCTTTTTTATCTGTGTCAAACTTAAAATCACAATCGATATTACCAACAAGTGATTCAACATTTAAGAAGGGCTCTAAAAAATCAATTTCTTTTAAATTACCTTTAATGAATCCTTGCAGATTGTTTTTAAGTATATCCCACGATAATTGTCCTAAAAGCTTTGATTCCACACCACCCAAAGACAGGTTTTGAAGTTTTAAAATATCTTTAGCATAATCAAATTGACTTGAAATATTGAGTGGTTTTTCAATTCCTACATTGACAAAAAAATCACCTTTTGTTCTTTGCGGATCAAGACTTACATTTAATTCACTCATTATTTCGGGTAATTTGTAATTTTTTATCACCATATCGTTGCTTTGAGTAATCATATGGAAATGAGGCGATTCTTTTTCTTTCGAAATTGTCGCATTAAATGTTCCTTGGACAGGCCCCATCAAGGATTCAAATCGGGTTAGATCTTGATGTTGAATATCAATCGAACAGGATGTTATGTCTTCTTTTTCAAAATCTATTGCGCCATGAAGAATAAGATGATCACCTTGGATATTAAGATTGGAAATTTCAAATTTTTCGTTTTGCTCTTTATACAAAGCTTCCACTTTGAGCACTAATTTTTGTGGATCAACAAAACTTTTGTTTTGTGTATTAAACCCTAAAAAATCTAAATCTGTATCAATTTCAATTTCTAGATTTTCGGTTAAAAAATCTTTTAAATGTAATTCTGTTTGAAGACCCAACGCTATATCTTTGACCAATCCAAATCCTGGAAAAGTTAAAGGATCCGATTTCACTTCACCATCAATATTCATCTCTAAATTTTGCCAATTGCCCTTAAAGGTACAATCTGCAGTACTTGTAGTTTTTGTAAGATAGGGTGCCTCATTAAGTGAAAAAAACGCATAAGGTTTTAAAAAAGTTAGATTAACTTTACCATCGCCCATAAGTGATGATGCTAAAATATCGGCATTGCCCACAAAAGAAAAATCAAAAACAGGTGATTGAATATGTGCATCTTTTAATTTTATCGAATTGAAATCTATATCAAAATTTGCATTTGTTGCGCATTCTTGTTCAAGTATCTTTGCAAAAAAAGGCTTTAATTCACCGTAAAAATTAGATTTTAAATTAACAGACGCCTTTAAATGCTTGGCCTCAGGTATAAGCGAAATATCGCCTAGAAAAACATTTTGTTCGCCTAAATTCGCTGTCAATTGACCTTTCCAATGATCAATAGGACCTGAGCCACTAAAAGCTATATTTGTGGGCAAAGACATTTTAAGTTTTTGTGCTAAAAATCCGTTTCCTTTATCGAATACATGCGTTAACAAACTAAGATTTTTATGCGATTGGTTATAGTCAAGATTTAAAACTGCCTCAGTTCCATTTGATTCATATAAATTAAAATTTAAAGCAATTTTAGGACTTAAAAATCCATAAGAGATAGAGCCATCTAGGTTTAAATCTAATTTTTCGCCTAAAACATCCTTTTCAAGCGCAATATGTTGAAAATTTATTTCCTGCAATGCAAAAGAGAACGGCAAACGTGGTAATTCAAGTTTAAAATCTTCTGTAGTTTTAGAAGTATCGGTAGGAATTCTTAATATGTTTATTTTTTCAACATTTATTTTTTCAATATCAATTTTACCGCGAAACAAAGAAGAGGGATTCCAAATAAAATCAATATTTTCAACGCGTGCCCAAACACCTTGTGGATCTTTTATGTCGATATAAGAAAATTTAAGGGGTGTCGGCGGGGATCCTGAAACAGGACCAAGTGTGATTTGAAAATTTTCGTCATGTATAGATTTGACAATAAACGCGCTAATGATAGAGCGTCCCTTATCCGTAAAAAGGCTTATATAAAAAATACCAACAAATGAAAAAAGTAAGATGCTAAAAAGTAAAAATAAACTCAATGAAAAACGTGTTAAACTTATTAATTTTTTAAAAAATGCTTTTTTATCCATAGACACTATAATAATCCTTTAGAATGATTGACCAAAACTTGCATAAAATTGAGCAAAACGATCAATCTTTCGGCGTTTGTTAAGTGGTACTGCAATATCAACCCTAACGGGACCGATGTCACCTAAATAATAACGTCCGCCGAGTCCAACACCCGTAAATAATTTACTATCGTAAGTTGTGCGCGACCACAAATTTTTAACTTTAATAAATTTGTTTTGACTCAAGGCACCAAAATCCATAAAAGGAACAAGTCCTAATGATTCTGTCATGCGGTAACGCCATTCAATAGCCCCTTCAAATAATGATCTTCCACCTGTTGGCATTCGATTTTTAGGATTAGTATCATTCGTTAAAGGTCCTATCATTTGATATCCATAGCCTCTGACTGAATGGGCACCACCCACGTAAAAAAGCCTCGTTTTAGGTAAGCTATTAAAAGAATTGTTTATAATTGACCCTATTTTTCCGCGTAATGCAAGAACATGAGTCGACATTTTGTCCAAAGAAAAATATTGAGATGCTTCAAAATCAACAGTAAAAAAATGAGGTTGTTTTTTATCTATAACAAAATCTGGTCGTAAAGTAACATTAAATCTGTTCCCAAATTTAGGGTCCAGTAAGTTTTTTGTTGTATCAATTGAAAGGCTTTGTGGAAAAGACAATATTCTAAATCTTTTATCATTCACTTTTTCATATGAAAGTCTAATTCCATTATTTTTTGTATAAAACTTATTAAAATTATGCTCTAACCCTATATTATAATGACGTTCAGTTGATTGATACGCATCAGTATGTTGTTTTTTTATTTCTATAGATTGCGCCAAATATTGGTTTTGTAAAAACACATCTGGTATTTTATAATTAACATCAAGACCACGTTTAAAACGTTGACGTTCATAGCCAATTTTAAAGTTTTCACCTTTATTAAATAAATTACGATGACCCCAGAATATTTTACCGCCTAAACCTTCTTCTGATGAGATATCAATACCTGCCCCAATATAATGTCTTTTATTTTCAACAACCTGAATATGAATCGGTACAATCCCGTTAATCGCTTTATCTTTTAAGGGCTTAATACTTACCCCATCAAAAACATCAGATTTAATTAAATTTTTGCGTGTGCTATCTATTAATTTTTGACTAAATACATCACCTTCTTTCCAACCCAATCGATTCAATATATAAATATTTTTAGTTTTATTATTGCCTTCAACAATTACTTGACCAAATCGCAAAAAATCATTCAACTTTATATAAACATCAATGTCTATTTTAGTATTTTCTTTATCAATTTTTAATTGATGCTTCTTAAATTCAACAAAAGGATACCCATGATTAAGTGCAAATAAAACAATTTTATCCTCAGCACGTTTAATTTTTGAAGCTTCAAAAAAATCATCTTTTTTAAGATTGTGCGTTTTATGCGGCACATCATATGGACCTAATTCAGAAAAAACTTGAAAATGCTCCAATCTATATTTTTGGCCCGCTTTAATTTTAATAATGACTGATATAGGTTGTTTCATTTCTTGAATGTCATACGTAACTTTTGCATCAATATATCCATATGATTTAAGAATTTTTTGAAAAAGTGATACATCTTTTTTAACGCGTCGTGTCAATGCCAACAATGAAGCTGGCGCATTTTCTAGTTTTTCTTGTAATTCACTTTGGCTTTTTAAAATGTCTATAATTTTTTTAGGTGCATCTGTTTGAAAAGAAAGAGTGTAATTATTTTGGATTCTTTTTTGGTGTTTTATTTTTGATGCATATAAATTAAATGTAGACAAATTCATTACAATAATGCTCAATGCAAAAAAAAGAACTCGTAAAATGAAAGAGTTTTGACTAATATTGTGCATTGAACCCTTAACCAATAATTGTCTAGCGCTTAAACCATACACTTTATTATCGGCATTTTAAACCATGGATAAGACAATAACCTATTTTTCCCAATTAACTGAAAAAAATGAATCCATTATTCATATAAAAGGAAAATGGGTGCTTTCAGAAGCAACTACTATTGAATTATTGATTCAAAATCTTGACAAAAAAAATATTAAAAAAGTTATTTTAAACTGCCAGGATCTAAAAGAACTTGATTCTGCAGGTTCATGGCTTGTTAAAACAATTGAAAAATTTTATAAAAAAGATAACATTAATGTAACTTATACGAATCTTCCTGAAAAATTTCAGAATTTATTTAACCGTATTCATCATCTTGATGATATTTCTATTCCGCTACATCAAGAAGCGCCTTTTATTGAAAAAACACTCGTATCTATAGGTGAAAAAACAATCATTGCTTGGAAGGATGGTTTAGACCTTCTAGGTTTTTTTGGTGAAGTTCTTACCATTTCGATACGCTCTATTTTAAGACCCTTAAAGTTTAGATGGACCTCTCTTTTTTATCATATACGTATAATGGGTTTTGATGCGTTGCCTATTATCGGACTTCTAACTTTTTTAGTAGGCATTGTTTTAGCGTATCAAGGCGCCACACAATTACAACGTTTTGGTGCAGATATTTATACCGTTAATCTTGTAGGGATTGCAACGCTTCGTGAATTAGGTATTTTATTAAGCGCTGTCATTATTGCGGGTCGTACAGGTAGTGCCATTACAGCACAAATTGGTACGATGGCTGTAAATGAAGAAATTGATGCACTTAAAACGATGGGTATTCATCCGTTGGAAATTTTAGTTATTCCGCGTATTTTTGCGCTGATGATTGCTTTTCCGTTGCTTACTTTTTTTGGCAATATTATGGCTCTTATCGGCGGTGGTGCTGGGTGTTGGATGCTGCTCAATATTCATCCTTATGAATATATAATTCAATTAAAACAAGCTGTTCCTTTGTCTGCTCTTTGGGTAGGACTTTCCAAAGCACCTGTTTTTGCTTTTGTGATTGCCCTTGTTGGTTGTTTTGAAGGTTTAAAAGTTTCAGGCAGTGCTGAAAGTGTTGGTATTCATACTACGAAATCTGTTGTTAAGTCTTTGTTTATAATCATTGTACTGGATGCGGTATTCTCGGTCCTGTTCACTTATTTTGATATATAGGACATCATGACAAACCCCATCATTTCACTTGCACATATACAAACAAGATTCGGTTCACAAATAGTGCACGAAGATGTTTCGCTTGATATTCCGTACAATCAAATTTATGGCTTAGTGGGTGCCTCAGGATCAGGAAAATCGGTTTTATTGCGCGTTATGATCGGGCTCATTAAACCCTATAATGGTAATGTTACGATATTAGGAAAAGATATTCAGACGCTTAATAGACGCGAAAAACAAAAATTAAGCTTTGATATTGGTGTATCTTTTCAAAATGGCGCTTTATTTAGTTCGCTTAATGTGGCACAAAATATTCAAATGCCGATGAAAGAATATCTAGATTTACCTCAAAATCTAATGGATGAATTAACAGGGTTGAAACTTGCCCTTGTAGGTCTGTCGCCTGATACAGCCTGGAAATATCCTTCGCAATTATCAGGTGGCATGCGTAAACGTGTAGGTATTGCACGTGCTTTAGCCCTTGATCCCAAAATTTTACTTTTAGACGAACCAACAGCTGGACTTGACGCAATAAGTGCTGAAGGTTTTGATACCTTAATTAAGGCATTGCAAGAAAGCTTAAATTTAACTGTTGTCATTGTAACCCATGATATAGATACTTTAGTTGCAATTTGTGATAAAGTAGCTGTACTTGTTGATCGAAGAATTATTGTGGGTACAATCGAAGAATTGCTTGAACTTAACCATCCTTGGATTAATGATTATTTTGGTGGTATGCGTGGGCAAAATGCTTTGATTGGTAAAAAATTAAGAAGCGCGAAAGGATGAACCAGCTTCATGGAAACTAAAGGTTATTATTTAACAGTCGGTATTTTTGTTCTAAGTATTTTAGTGGGTGCTATATTTTTTTCAATTTGGCTTTATGAAAAAACGGGTGGCGAAGGCCTTCCATATACTATTTATTTCAAAAGTTCGGTTACAGGCCTTAATCAAGGTAGCGGTGTTATTTATCAAGGTGTTCCTATTGGTAAAGTGACGAAAATTTCAGTTGACCCAGAAGTTGCTGATCAAGTAAAGGTTGACGTTACTATTCAAGATGATTTTCCAGTCTATAAAGATACTTACGCACAATTAGAAATGAAAGGCATTACAGGCGGTCTTTTGGTTCAATTACGTGGCGGTAGCGTTAAAACAACACCTTTGGAACATACGCGTAAAATGCCATCGCCTATTATTCAATCTCGTCCATCGCATATTGAAGAATTATTTACGTCTGCGCCAAAGCTTATTAAAAATTTTTCAGAAGTTGCTGAAAGCTTAAATCAAATTTTGACAGATAAAACAAAAACAAATGTGACGGGCATCATCGACGATATTAAAGATGTGACAGGGGCTATTTCACGAAAAACAAAAAGTATTGAATCGGCAATTGATGAAGCTGCAAATTTATTCGATGATGGCGTTAAATTTGTACGAAATTTTGACAAACAAATCGATTCAATCGCTGGATTTTTCAAACAATCTTTAACAGGCATTAAAGATGCATCTTCAAAAGTTGGTAATTTTTCTGATCAAGTAGCACATCTAGTTAAAGAAAATAGACAAGGTGTTCTTGATTTCACAAGTACCGGATTATATGAGTTTTCGCAATTGCTTAACGAGATGCGCGATCTTATCATTGGTGTTACACGTGTTTCCAAGAAAATCGAAAATTCTAGAATTCTTTTTGGGGATACTAGTAAAGGTGTGGTGGCCAAATAATGGTAACTACCCCAATTATGGTTAAATTCGTCGTCAGATCTCCGTTTCCGGTACTCATGTACAAAGAGGTACACTTCGTTCCGGTTCTCGATCTTTCTAGACTTTATCTCATAATTGGGGTAGTTAATGACCAATCACTTGGAGTGTGCAACTAATGTTTTTAAAAAAAATAATTCCATTGTGTTTATTACCTTTTTTGAGTGGTTGTTTTTCTCTTTTTCCAAAACCTGCTGCTCCACCACGTATTTATACTTTAACACCTAAAAGCACCTTTCCTGCTGATCTCCCTAATGTTCAAGGTCTTATCATTGTTGAGCGACCTCACGTTGGCGCCGATATTGAAACTGAAAAAATAACAGTTCATTTGACGCCGCATAAAGTTGATTATTACAAACAAGCCAAATGGATTGAACGTGCTCATAAAATGATGCAAAATCTTATTGTAGAATCATTTGAAAATAGCCGTAAAATAACGGCTATTGCTTCTGACGCTGCAAAATTACGTTCAGATTATTTGCTTATGACGGAATTAAAAGAATTTCAAGCAGAAAGCTATCATAACCCACAAGAAACACGTGTTCATGTAGCCCTTAATGCGAAACTTATTAAAATGCCCGAGCGAAAACTAGTGACCTCCCAAAATTTTGATCAAGTTATTGTTGCACCATCCCTTAAAATGGACGAGATTGTATCAACTTTTGATAAAGCTGCTGGTAAAATTTTAAAAAAACTTGTTATTTGGACTGTTAATTCGATTCAAAAAAAATAAAATTATCAATCTACCGGACAAAAATATATTTTTCTTTTGAATCCTGCTTATAACTCAATTGTTTCCGCGTGATCCCTGAAAGCCCAAAGGGTCCGAATGTAGATCCAGGGTTCAGAAACATTCATGATCGAAGAGCATGCCATGTTTATTTTATTTAAAACAATTAATAAATTTTTAATAATTATTGTATTAAAATTAAATTAACAACTAAAGTGAAGAATAATATAAAGGAGGTTTAAATGAAAAAAATTCTAACAACTATTTCTATTTTAGGCGGCGTCTTATTTTGCTTAAATGTACATGCAGATTGTAAGTTGTTAACAATGGACATTAAAGCTGCACAAGAACATATCGACAGAGAAACAAAAAACCCAGGTAGCAAAACAAAAATGGTTAACACATATCCAAACATTCTAAAAAGTGAATATGATGTCCAACAAGGATTTATAGAAAATAAACGTAACGCTCTTAAAAGATCACAAGACCAATTTGATAAAGAGTGCAAATGAAGTCTGTTAGTCTATATTAGGGTTTTATCGCATCTGTTTTACAGATGGGATAAAGCTCGCTTTACAAGTTGAATGAACAATCTTGATGGCGGATAGGCATCGTTTTTCTTATTCTATGTAAAATGGATTAAAATGCCAGAGTGAAAACTCGTGATTTTGATAGTCAATTCGATTCAAAAAAAATAAAATTATACAAATACAATCCCTTAAAAATTGTTAATTTTATGGATAATTTGACTCTAAGGTAGATTTTGCACACAATCAGAGATTGCATAATGTGTCAGGATTCCCTATAGTATTTATTGACAGTCAAGATTTGTCCATTCGACCAATTTCTAAATTCATGAAGGTTCTTAATGCAACGGTTAATCCTTTTTTTTGTTTTTTTTGGTATATTAATAGCTGCCATTGTTTCAAGTTTTCCTAAATTTTGCGCTGATATGTTTGGTTACCCCATTACGCCAAAAGAAAATATTTCTTCTGATCGTAAAAAATTTGTAACACTCGGCACTGGTGGTGTTACTGGCTTATATTTTCCGACAGGTGGTACAATCTGTAGGTTAATTAATCGTGATAAAGACAAACATAAAATACAATGCTCTGTTGAAAGCACTGGTGGATCTGTTTACAATTTAAATGCTCTTAACCAAAAAGAACTTGATTTAGGTATTGCGCAATCTGACCTTATTTATGATGCCTATAAAGAAGCTGGACACATCAAATCTGTTACTCCAAATCCTAATTTAAGAACGATTATCTCGTTATATACAGAACCACTTACAATTGTGGCACGTCAAGATTCAAACATTAAGACATTTGCCGATTTAAAAGGAAAACGCGTTAATATTGGTGCGCCCGGTTCTGGTCAACGTGCCACGATGATGTCTTTGATTGATTACCTTGGATGGTCGCTTAAAGATTTTAAGCAGCTCTCAGGTCTAAACCCAGTCGAACAAGCAACCGCCCTTTGTGATAATAAACTTGATGCGATTGTTTACTCAGTCGGTCACCCCAATGGATCGATTCAAGAAGCAAGTTCATCTTGCGATGCAAATCTTGTGCAAATTTCAGGTCCAGAAATTGATCGTTTCCTTCAAAAAAATCCTTTTTATGTGCCTGCTAAAATTAAAGGCGGCATGTATCGTGGCACAGAAGATGAAATAAGCACTTTTGGCGTAAAAGTCGGTGTCCTTGCAACAACAAAATTATCCGATGATATTGCTTATGAAATCGTAAAAAGTATTGCGAATAATTTTGAAAGTTTTAAACGACTCCATCCTATTTTTTCGAATCTAACACTTGATGCTATGGCGAATGAAGCAATTATTGCACCCCTACATGATGGCGCTGCAAAATTCTTTCAGGAAAAAGGCATTTTGAAATAAAATTGGTAAGAACATGACAAATACAAGACCGCTCGATAAATTTTTGCCGGATATTATCAAAGAAGTCGATTCAGGCACCCGTAAACCTTCAGTCTCGTGGACAAAAACAATCACTTTTCTTACCTTTGCTTGGTCATTTTTTCAGCTTTGGTATGCGTCACCCCTTCCTTTTTCCTTAGGTTTTTTTATATTAAATGATACCGAAGCGCGCGCCATTCATCTTGGATTTGCACTTCTTTTAGCTTTTTTAGTGTACCCGGCCTATAAAGAATCATCGCGTTATAAAATCCCTATTGTTGATATCATCCTTGCCGTTCTAGGATGTCTATCCGCTTTATATTTATATGTATTTTATATTGATCTATCCGAACGTCCTGGTATGCCGCGTGTAACTGACATCATAATGTCAATTATTGGTATTATTGTTCTTCTTGAGGCGGCAAGACGTTGTCTTGGTATGCCCCTTATGCTTATTGCTTCTATCGCTTTATTTTACATTTTTGCAGGCCAATTTATGCCTGAAGTGATTGCACATAAAGGTGCCAGTATTAATAAAGCCTTTTCATATCAATGGCTTACAACTGAAGGGGTCTTTGGCATTGCCTTAGGCGTTTCAACTAGTTTTGTTTTCCTTTTTGTCCTTTTTGGCTCTTTGCTTGATAAAGCAGGTGCAGGTGGATATTTCATCAAACTTGCTTTTTCAATGCTCGGCCATTATAGAGGTGGTCCCGCAAAAGCTGCTGTTTTATCTTCGGGGCTCACTGGGCTTATTTCTGGATCATCTGTTGCCAATGTGGTTACAACTGGTACCTTCACCATTCCACTCATGAAAAAAGTTGGTTTTTCGGGTGAGCAAGCAGGTGCTATTGAAGCAGCGACCGGTATTAATGGACAAATTCTACCCCCAGTCATGGGTGCTGCAGCCTTTATTATGGTTGAGTATGTTGGGATTTCGTATGGGGATGTATGTAAGCATGCGTTATTGCCTGCAATCATTTCCTATATAGCATTGCTCTATATGGTGCATTTAGATGCCGTTAGCGCAGGTATGAAAGGTATTCCTAAAGCGATTACCTCAACTTTCAAACAAGCTTTGTTTTCTTTTGGCATTACCTTATCAAGTTTTATTATTCTAGGTGCCATTATTTATTTTGGGCTGGGGTGGGTTAAAGATTTATTTGGGTCCAATGCTGTTTATGTTCTTTTTGGTGCACTTATTTTTGTTTATATAGGTACATTGTATTTGGCCTCAAAATATACGGATATTAACAGCGATAAAGGTGAAATTGAACTTGAGGAAATGAAAACCTTGCCGCCTTTAGGGCCTACGTTTAAAGCAGGCATTCATTTTCTTTTACCCATCGTTGTTCTTATTTGGTGCCTTATTGTTGAGCGTTTATCCCCTGGGCTTTCAGCTTTTTGGGCAATTGTTTTCTTGCTAATCACCATGGTTACACAACGCCCCATCACCATTTTCTTTAAAAAAACAGGTGATATGAAAGAAGCATTTCTACGTGGTTTTTCAGATATTAAGCAAGGCATGATCGCAGGCGCACGTAATATGATTGCCATTGGTATTGCAACGGCAACCGCTGGTATTGTTGTTGGTATGATTGCGCTTACGGGTGTTGGCCTCAAAATGACATCACTCATCGAACTTATTTCTTCAGGCAATGTTTTTTTAATGTTTGCTTTTACCGCGATCATAAGCCTTTTGGTTGGGATGGGTCTTCCAACAACCGCTAATTATATTGTTGTCTCTAGCCTTATGGCGCCTGTGCTCGTTGAACTGGGCGCAATGAATGGTATGATTATTCCACTTATCGCCGTACATTTGTTTGTTTTCTATTTTGGGATTATGGCTGATGTAACGCCTCCTGTAGGACTTGCTTCTTTTGCTGCCGCGGCTGTCGCTGGGTCTGACCCCTTAAGAACGGGTATTAAGGCGACCTTTTACAGTTTAAGAACTGTTGTTCTTCCATTCTTTTTTGTGTTTAACCCACAATTATTGCTGATTAAAACATCCAATCCGCATATTGTTGTATTTACTATTTTATCAGCAATTATTGGCATGATGGCTTTTGTCGCCAGTATAAAAGGCTATTTTTTGGTAAAAAGTAAATGGTATGAAAATATAATTTTACTTCTTTCAGCACTTATTTTCTTTATGCCTAATGTACTTTTAGATCAATTTACAGAACGTTACAAGCAAATTGACCCTTATACTATACCCCAATTTCTTGAAAGCAAACCACATAAGGGAACGATAAAGTTACGTATTGAAGGCGAGAATATTTCAGGTGATAAAATTGAAAAATCAATTTCTTTGCGTTTATCGGAAGATGGTGCGGGTTATGAGCGCCTTGAAAAATCAGGATTAAAACTTCGATATGACAAAGATGCCGTGCGCATTGAGCAAGTTGAATTTGGTAGCAATGCTGCAAATGCCGGCTTGTCTTTTGATTGGACTGTTAAATATGCATTTACGCGGAGTGATCGAATTTCAAAAGAATGGCTTTTTATTCCCGCTTTACTTTTGATCGGATTTGTTTTCTACTTTCAGAGAAGAAGACAAAAAAATATACGAGATGTGTAAATGACAGTGTTTAAAGAAATTCTACTTGCGATTGATTTGGAGGATAAAAACTCTTGGGAAAAGGCGCTCCCTTTTTCCGTTTCTTATGCGCAAGCGTTTGATGCAAAACTTCATATTTTAACTGTTCTCCCGGACTTTGGGATGAGCTTGGTAGGTCAATATTTTCCTGCAGATTATGAAGAAAAAATGCGTAAAAAATCAAATAAAGCTCTACATGAGTTTGTGAATATTCATGTACCAGAAAATGTGACCGTCCAAAATATCGTTGCAACTGGATCTGTATATGAAACAATCGTCAATATGGCAGAAGAAATTAAAGCTGATCTTATAGTGTTGGGTGCACATCGTCCTGAGCTTAAAGATTATTTAATTGGGCCTAATGCATCACGCGTTGTAAGACATGGACATTGTTCGGTTTTAGTAATAAGGGACGCATAACTACCCACCATATGGACAAATTCGTTGTCAAGTCTACACTTCCGGTACTCATGTACAAAAAGGTACATTCCGTTCCGGCTTTCGACTTTCCTAGCCTTTGTCTCATAATCTGGGCAGTTGATGACTATATACGTAGGAGTTATAAAAAAGCCGATAAAAAGGAGGAAAAGTGAATTACGCAACGCAAAAATTTTTTTTTGAAGTACAGCAACTATTCACTGACTTAAATAAAGGCATAGATTTTGCTATAGTTTTTGCTATTTTTTTAGGTTGTTATATTTCATTTAAAATGATTATTAAGAGAATAATCTTATTTATTGAAAAAAAGAAAAGTGAAAAATTAAAATCACTTTCAGCATATTTGATTTTAACAAAATCATTTTTTATTTTTTTTCTATCTATTTTTATTTCAACACATTTTATAGCATTGACGCCTATAATAACTGCTTTTTTTATTAAATTGACGGAGCTTTCATTTATTATTCAATTTGGAATCTGGCTGAATTATTTTATTAAAAATTGGATCGAAAGAGGTGTTAAGAAAAAATCTAAAACAAATCCGACTATTAAAAATGCTCTTTCACTCTTTCGCCTTGCAGGAAATGTTATCGTATGGGGCATTGTGATTTTAATGTTATTGGATTCATTAGAATTTAAAATATCCGGTCTTCTAGCAGGTCTTGGTATTGGTGGTATTGCGATTGGCCTTGCTTCTCAAAAAATCTTAGCTGATCTTTTTGCTTCTGTTTCTATCATTCTTGATAATCCTTTTGCAGTAGGTGATAAAATTAATTTTGGCGATTTTTCAGGTCGCGTTGAATATATCGGCCTTAAGACAACTCATCTTAGAAGCAAATCAGGTGAACTTATTGTGTGCTCAAATGCCGATTTAATCGCGACGCGCATTAAAAACTTTCAACGTGTTACAGATCTTAGAACAGACCAACAATTAACAATTGCTGCTGATACGCCCTATGAAGTTTTAATAGAAATACCTCAATTGTTAAAAAAAATTATTGATGAGGTGCCATCAGCTGTTTTCAAAGATAGTTGTTTTAGTAATTATGCGCAAGGAAGTCTTATTTTTACAGTTGTTTATATAATTCCTCATGCTCATATAGATGATGAGGCGCGTATTAAAGAATCTATTAATTATAAAATTTATGCATTATTTCAAGAAAAAAAGATCAATTTTGCCTATCCGACGCAACGTTTATTGCTTGAAGGCGGATTGCGTACTATTAAAGACCAACTTCAGGATACTGAATTGCCTCAAGATAAAGGGTTAATTCCAGAAACTATAAAGCCTGCAACATCCTGAAGTTTAACTAAACCTTATATACTCATCTTCTAAAATGAAGTGCAACACCTTAAAGTGTAAGTTAAAAAGACGACACCAAGGATGTGTTTTGGGTAAAAGACCCTAATTTAAAAGAATTTATAATAGATAAACGTCAATCAATCTATGGGACAATTTTTATTCATGATAGAAAATTGTCGACACAGCTTTGTTTTCCAGAATTTGCTTTTTCAAATATAGTGTTATAGCAATCCATTGAAACTTCAAGTATTCCAGCAACGGAGGTTATTTCTTGATTTTCAGGACATTTTTTTGGTTCTGAAAGTCTATGAACCGGCCAACCTGCTTTTCTTGATAATCGCTCAATGCTTGTGCTCATAACAGTTATGATTGAGTCAATATTTTTTTCTAATCCAAATTTAATCATTGCCAGAAACAATATTATTGAGGGGTTCATCATAGTATTATCGCTATTAGGCGGTATATTTGCAAAAAATCTGCTTGATTCCCAAATTTTTTCTGTTTTAGGAATTAGTGTATGTTTTTCGATTAAATATGAAAAAACATCAGGAAGCATATAATTACCAGTTGTAGGAATAAATCTTACACCACCGCAAGCACCGTATTTTGGATGAACATATAATAAATACTCGGCTTGATCCGTGTCGTAATTATCTTTTTCTTCTTTTTCAGAACCTAAATTTTTTGTCGTCCACTTTAATTTATCACTAAAAATAAGCTTTCTGTGATGAAAATATTCAGTCATAGAATTTGAAAAATTATGAATATTCTTTTGGGTGATATATTTAATCATTAGGTTCTCATTTTTTTTTATTATTAACCAATTGTACATATTAAGAATTATTTGTCATTAACTATCTTTATATAGTAAATTCTATTAATTTTCACCTTAAAAAGGCAGCATCAATGGCATTATTATGTTCGTATCCTCGGCTCTTAAAAGTTTTGTAATGGGCCTTTAAAATAGCCCATTGATTTTCAATGGATTATAATCAGATAAATAAGGAGCTAGATACAACAGGTTACAGCCTGCTTTTTCAATTAATTCCTTTGTTTTTGAACTTTTATGAAAAGAAGCGTTATCCATAACAATAGTTGTGCCTGGATTTTTTTCAATTTCTGCTTTAAGGGTTTCCGGATCTATTTTTCTTGCTTCATGAATTTTACGTTTTTTCTCTACAAAACCTCCATTTTCCTTATATTCTTTTAACCAACGGCCAATTGTATTGCTGCTAATTTTAAAGAGGTTCATTACTTCATTCAGGAAATCCTTCCAATATATTGCTCACAACTCTCAACCTAAATTTAGTGTCATAACTCATGATATAGACCTCTATATTTTCTATGTCAGTATTGTAACAGATAATTTCGATTATTAATAGAATTTGGTATATTACGTTCTTCGTCTGATGAACGTGGTGCATTAGATTCCATGCCTCTATCATCTGAGGAAGAACCTTTTGCAGAATTATCCCTGCCTTCATCATTCTCTATTATTTGCGAATTCGCTGAACGGGAGGAGTCAGATTGTTTAACGATTGGCCCCGAAGATGGAGTTTCCTTATCTGCAAAACTCTGTGGTGAGTTTCCAAATATACAGCATACAATCGTAGAACAAACAAAGAGTAATTTTTTCATAGTGCTATCCTTTAGTTTTATTATTTCCATTTGAAGAGATCTATAAGTTTATCAATTTATTTTTATCTTCTCCTTTTTTTGTGGCCATAAATTTTTATAAAACACATTCAAGCTCTTGGTAAGGCTCTTTTGTTTTAGTAATCTTATCATCTATAAGATTCCTCTATTGTTCCATCAAACTTCCTTTTATTATATTTCAATTTTTTCTGATAATATTTTGATTTATACCTCAAAAGTGAAGTAAAAAATTTATAGATAGTAGTTTGTTGCAGCCTCCGTCCAATAAGGATCATATGAATCTGGCCAATAATCATTACTAAAACCTGGTGAGTTTTTGAATTCTTCTCTGCTGATATTTACTCGAAAGCAGTCTTTTTCAGGATGATAACTGAGAACATGCCACGGTATCGCAAAGAACTTATCTCCTATGCCCAAGAACCCTCAAAAAGAAATAACAACGCAATCTATCTTTCCTTGTGTTTTGTTAATCATGATTTCTACAATCTCGCCAAGATTTTTATCTTTCATGTTTTTAACTTTTACGCCTTTTACTTCACAAGATCTTATTAAGTTTTTATTCGTTTGCATAACTTGATGTCCTGTTTATAGGTTTTAATAATATTGTTCCATACGGCCATAGGGACGTTCAGAACGTTTTTCAAAACCAGCTTGATAATTATTGATTAAACAAAATCTACAACTTTCATTTGTCCTTACAAACTACAGTTGGTTTTTTAGATATTTGTTTATTTTTGAGAAAGTTTAATGAGGATCGGATGAGTCTCTTTTTAGAGTTCACTCCTTATGCTTCGCTTATTGGACGAAGCTTTAAAGCATCTTTATGCTGCGAGATCTTATAGTACGTATTTCATACTAAGTCAATCCTTGATTACAGAGGAAACTCATTAAAGACCTAATAGTAAAAACCGTACTATTTATCTCCATATATAAAAAAAATTTATCCAAAAGATCATTGAAATATAGAATTTGATTAATTTGTTATACAATTTAAACAATTATTGGATTCTATTAATAAAAAAATTTTATGGATTGGGATATGTACTTTTATATATTTCAAAAAAACAATAATATAGTAAAAAAAATTAAAACTATTTATTTTTTTTATCAAAGAAAAGGATAAATTTTATAAAAAATAACTCACTACCCTTCTCTGTCGCATGGCTTTGTTGGGTAAGGTACAATTTGCGCGTTAAATTGACTTAATTAGGTTCTGTCGCATCTGTTTGGGATGGGTTTTGTCGTACTTGTAAAATGTCTCTATATTTTGAGATGAAAAAATTTAAACTGGAAAATCAATTCGCTCATGTCATTCATTAAATAATATTAAAGAAAGACTTGTAATGAAAGATCTAGACATTCGTGGCTGAGTATTATTAAATTTCACAATAACAGATTTATATATTGGTTAAAAAAAATAAAAAAAGCTAATTGTTCTTATGTTGAGAGTATGTATTGTATAAATACTATACATATAATTAATTAATTTTTTATTAAAAATTTTTACTATTTATGCAACATAGCCATTGACACGCACTTATATCAGGCGTAGAAAACCAATAGTGAATCAACACTTTACTCGAATAAGGAGCTAAAGATGATAACGGAAAAGCAACTTGAATCAGACTTTATAAAAGCAATAAAAGATACAATAGAGGTTGATTATGATGCAATAGCTGCTTATGAAGCAGCGATTGATCGTGTAGAAAAAGAAGAAACTAAACAAGCTTTACAAGATTTTAAAAAAGATCATGAAAAGCACGTTGAAGAGCTTTCTTCTTTTATCAAAAGTAAGGATGAAGTTCCCCCAACAGGCCCCAGCCTTAAAAGTGTTCTCACCAAAGGCAAAGTCATTTTAGACAATTTAATAGGAAACATGACAATCCTAAAGGCTGAGAACCAACGAAATTGATACAACCAACGCTTATGAACGTATCAATAATTGCCCAAATATTCCTGAAGAAGTAAGCGACCTTTTAAAACAGGGTCTTGAAGACGAAAGACGTCACTTAGCCTGGCTAGAAAAAAATATTTTTTAGTTAAAACAAAGAAGCTCCATTAAATAAAACGGGTGAAGCTTCTAAACAATCAAATTCTTCTTAAATTATTTTATATTTTAACAATCAAAAACATAGCCTGATTAATGAATAAGGGAAAGTCGTACGGAGAAATCTACCTCGTCTTTACTAATTACATTGACCGGAGAAGATAGTAAAAGAGCCTTCATCGATCAATATAGGTTGTTGTTGGAGTCAATCAATAAATTGAGTGATGTCCGTGAATCTGCCAATAATTTCTGGATAACAATCAATGGCACCCTGATAGGAATGATTGCTTACATAAGGGATTCTGAAAGCATGGGAGGCACACAAAAGCCATTTCTTCTTTATACCGTATTACTTTTTGGCTTTATACTTACTCTTTCCTGGTTAAGCTCTCTGTTTTCAATAAAGAAGAATGTTGAAATACGTAATGATTTAACTATTGAATTAGAGAAGCATTTACCAGCTAAAGTTTGTACATTACTGACGAAAAACACAGGAAAAAAAGGAAATTGGAGCGCAATCGTTTTTAAAGAAATGTTTGTTCCTCTTTCTTTTTTAATTGGATATATTTTTTTTGCGTTCCTTTTATGGTTTTCTTCTAAAATCTTGCTACCTTCATAATAAGACGCATAAGGCTATCCTTTCTAACAATAAGCGCACGCACTATAACTTGAACATAGCGTCGATTGTCGTTCACTTCGGGCGCGACTAAGCTTTGCTCCTCTTTCCTTGTCTCAAATTACAGGTTCGTCATTGCGAAAACATCTAGGTGATTGCACGAAGATGTTTGTGGTAATCCACAGTTTTTAGTGGATCATTCAAAAGTATGGATTGCCGCGCGCCTTCGTGGCACGCGACGACGAACTGGTTGATTTTAAATACTTTTAACATACGGCTTTTTCAAGTTATTTCACTATACATGAGTACCGCCCATATTTAATTTTCGTGTAGACCTGACGACGAATTTGCTCATAGAGTGGGTAGTTACATCTAATGCGCATCCAAATTATACGCTGCATGTAATGCTCTAACAGCCAATTCTAAATATTCCTCGGCAATTAACACGCTGATTTTGACCTCTGATGTTGAGATAACATAAATCGGTATCCCTTTTTCAGAGAGCGTCTTAAACATTGTGCTTGCAATACCTGCATGACTTTTCATGCCGAGCCCAATGACCGAGACCTTAGCAACATCTGGATCAAAATTAATTTTATCGAAAACATTTTCAGTAAGTCTTTGTTCTAGGACATAAAGCGTGCGTTCAAGATCACCCTTCGACACTGTAAATGTTAAATCAATTTTGCCAGCACTTGTCGAAATATTTTTGACAATCATATCCACATTAATATGCGCTTCGGAAAGGGGCGTAAAAATTTTTTCAAAAGATGAGGGATGATCAATTAAATCAACCAATGTAATTTTAGCCTCGTCCCTACTATGGGCAATGCCTGAAACAGGCGCATGATCGAGAATTTCGCTTTCATCAACAACCCATGTACCGGGCACATCTGAAAAACTTGAACGAACACGAACGCGCACATTATGACGCATGGCCATCTCCACAGAATTGGTTTGAAGAACTTTAGCGCCTTGTGACGCAAATTCAAGCATTTCTTCGAATGTTATTTTATCAATTTTACGTGCTTTTGAAACAATATTAGGGTCAGCTGTATAAATACCATCTACATCTGTATAAATATCACAAAAATCAGCTTTAAGAACAGCAGCTAATGCAACAGCAGATGTATCTGATCCACCACGTCCTAACGTTGTAATGCGTTTATCTTCAGTAATACCTTGAAACCCTGTTAACACGGCAACTTTGTTATTTGAAAGTTCTTCTTTTAATAAATCTGCACGAATCAATTGAATACGCGCTTTTGAATGTGATTCATCTGTCAAAACAGGCAATTGCCATGCGAGCCAGGATCGTGCCTGAATACCCATGCTTTGCAAAACGAGTGATAAAAGACCAGCTGTTATTTGCTCTCCCGATGATACAACTACATCATGTTCACGCAAATCATAAAAAGGGCTTACTTTTTGGACTAATTCAACCAATTGGTTGGTAACGCCTGCCATTGCAGACACCACAACAGCTACTTCATTACCAGCATCAACTTCGCGTTTTACAAGATGGGCAACATGCATGATTCTGTCTAAATTCGCAACAGAGCTGCCCCCAAATTTTTGCACAATACGTGCCATTCAATTAATGCCTTTTCGTTTTAGATAAAAAAAACTATACTTAGTCCGATTATTCCATAAAATAAGCATTTTCTGAAGTGCTTTAACTGAAAATAATATGAATCATGCAAAATACACAAACAATTTCACCGCGTGAAATAGCGCATTTTTCACAAATGGCTAAGGATTGGTGGGATCCTAAAGGATCATCAAGACCTTTACATCTCTTGAATCCTTTACGTATTTCATTTATTAAACAAGAGATTCAAAAACATTTAAAGCCCATTATGCTAGATTTTAAACCTTTTGAAAATTTACATATTTTAGATGTTGGATGCGGCGGGGGCATTTTAAGTGAACCCTTATGCCGGTTAGGCGCCAATGTGGCAGGCATTGATGCGACAAAATCACTTATAGACATTGCCCAAAAGCATGCAGAAGAACAAGATTTAGAGATAAATTATCATGCTACATCTTTAGAGGATTTTAATCCAAATAATCAATTTGATGTTATTATTGCAAGCGAAATTTTAGAGCATGTAGATTCGCTTGAATTATTTATTTCTCTTTTATCAAAATTATTAAAACCCACTGGATTACTCATTATTTCAACCTTGAATCGAACGCCATTATCATATCTTAAAGCCATTATAGGCGCAGAATATCTTTTGAAGTTAATACCTGTAGGAACACACCAATGGTCAAAATTTATTAAACCTTCTGAGCTTTCACATATAATGCGTCAAAATAATTTAAATATCAGTACCCTTCAAGGGATGAAATTTAATCCGATCAATGAAAAATGGTCGTTTTGTGATAATTTATCGACGAATTATTATGCGAGCTTTATTAATAATTAGAGGTCATTAAAATTTTCGAGGAGTTTTATAATATTTTTTATTTTGCTTAATAGAGCATCTTTTGTTTCTTATGTAAGAAGAAACTCAATCTACCGGACAAAAATATAGTTTGCGGCTAAATCTACCAACAACCCATCTGTTTCCCTGAACCAGTGAGAGTCCAAAGGACTCGAATGCCGATTCAGGGTCCAATAATAATCATGATCAAAGATCATGGCATGCTTAAAAAACTTTAGAATCATGCTCATAGGAGCATGAATTTCGTTTTAGATCCTAAATCTGCGTATGAAGCTTCGCTTCAACGCGTTCAGGAAAACAGTGCTGTGGGAATCAAACAGGGAATCTAAAATTAAAAATTGTCCCGTAGATTAGAAGAGACTACACTTCATGCCTCATTCTTACGCTTAACCCAAAAAATACTACATATCCAGACAGAATGAACGCAAAGTTTCACCATGCAATTTGATCATATAATTGCGATACTTTATAACCCTTCAAAGTGAACGCGACAGATTTTAAGATTTTCAATTAAACACAAGATACAATTATAGCTTGTACAACTTTATCAATCCGCACACATCCTGAAGTAATTTTAAGTATTACTTAATATTTAATCTTTCACGCAATTCTTTACCCATTCTAAAAGCCGGCGTTGCTTTGGGTTTTACTTTAACAGATTCGCCTGTGCGTGGATTGCGTGCAAGACGCGCTTCACGCGTTTTAACTGAAAAAGTGCCAAAACCACGAAGCTCAACACGATCACCGCGTGCAAGGGCTGACATGATTTCATCAAAAATAGTTACCACAACTTTTTCTAAGTCTTGTTGATAGAGTTGCGGATTAATTTTCGACAGTTTTGAAATAAGCTCTGATCTTGTCAATTTTTGTTCCTCCATTCACCTTTTTAATGCTTATCATTAAGAGGATGTTTTTATTTATTATAAAATGTTCTAAAAAAAAATTCCAGTCTTTTTAGAGCGTTAATATAATATTAGACCATTTCAATGGTTTATTGTCAAGATTTACGAAGTCTTTTGAACAACTTTTTGAAAGAATTCAGTGTATTGCGATAAAACTGCTTTTTGAGAATGGTGTTTTGTGTAAGTTTCTTTGCCCTGAATTACTAAATTAGCGGCGAGTTCTGAAGAATTCAGCACTTTTTGAATTGCCTTTGCAAGTGAATCTGCATCATTTATGGGAACTAAAAGACCGTTTTCGCCATCATTTACAAGACCTGCAGGGCCTTTACTTGCTGCAGCAATAAGTGGTCGTTCGTGCATCCACGCTTCAAGGACAACTGTTCCATGTGGCTCGTAACGGGATGGAAATACAACCATATCGGATGTTGCAATTAAATCAGGAATATCTTGACGCCAACCTAAAAAGCGAACTCGATTTTGCAATCCTAAAGAATTCATGAGTGATTCAAGTTCTTGACGTAGAGGACCTTCGCCCGCAATCCATAGGTAGGCATCTTTTACTTGAGTCATGGCGTGTAACAGCACATCAATGGCTTTTGCGTCATGGAGGCGCGCTAAAGTGACAAGAAGAGGCACATCGTCAGGCGTATCAAGATCTTGACGATTAATGGGGGTGCCGGGTATCTGAACAGCAAAATTAGGCAAATAATGTACTTTTTCTTTTGGCCATCCATTTTGAATAATATAATCGTAAATATCGTGCGTTAGCGCTATGAGATAATCAGCCTTTTTATAATATTTTAAATTATAATAACCACCCAATCGTGCTAATTGAACAAAATTATCATTTTTACTGCGAGGGCATTTTACAGTCGCACGATTCATAAAAGTTAAAACAATCTGAGGATCAATTTTTTTTATTTGCTCTTTAAAAATTCGTTTTGTTTGAAAATCAAACAGACCACCAAAAGGTGCCGCTGTATAAGGTAAGTTTTTTTCTTTAAATTGTTCAATACGCGCATCAAAAAGACGTAAAATAGCATGTGTTTGAATACCAGATTCATGTAATGCAATCATTAACCTAGTATAAAACGTTTCAGCACCACCATGAGCGCCGCCAGCGAGTGCCCCTAAAATTCGCATTTTTGATCCCAATTATTACTGTGTATGTTTGTAATCTTATAACGAATTATATTTATATTTTCAAGCTAAACATAAAATGTGAGAAATTTCCGTCATTTCTATGGCGTCACTTTTAGAGTTTATTGATATTTCACATTACTTCAGACGCAGCAATATTCCCTAGCTCTCTGCTTCCATATCATTACCTATAAGTGACACCAAATGCATTCTAAGATATTTTATAAGACAAAATATTAAAAATAATTTCATTATATAGTTAACTTTTCTTAATTGAAAAATATTGATGATATATTTGAATATAAAATTTATTTTGTTATTTTTTTTATTGTACAATCTGATAGAATTATAGGTATAAACATGTAGGAGGAAATTATAAAAAAACAGCTATTCTACTTTCTCTTTTCACATTCATATCACTCAATGCTTTTGCAGATAGATGTTCGGATATATGGCAATCTGTAACGAGTGGAGGACTTGCTACAACGGCTTATATATATGAAAAACTTATAAAAAAAGGCGAGAAACCATACAAAGATACACTTCATAAAGGAGTAAACAAAAGTACTTTTATAAGTATCTGTAATAAAAATCTCGCTAAAGGATATGCGGATTAAAAACTGCTAAATTTGTGTAAGTGAAGGGAAAAATTCTCATTTAAATGTGAGCGTTAATCGTTTCTCATATAAAAAGCCTCAATCTGCCAGACAAAAAACAAAACCAGGGCTATCCTATTGAATTAAATGATATGATTTTAATTCAATAGGAAATGTACACGACACGCAAAAGGTGGCAAAGTGTCAATTATAGTATTTTCCATTTTGGTTAATAGAGCGTCATTCATTTCTCACGCAGGAAGAAACTACACTTCGCTCCTCATTCCTTGTTTGCTTCTCAAGTCTATCGACAATAAAAGCAAACACATTATAATTATCACATAAATTCTTCGTAAATGTTGCCTGACGATTCTTTGCCAATTTTATCAAAATTCTTTTTGATCCATGTATCAGTGACATTACGACCAACTTCTTTAAGATGCGTTAAGAAATCCCATTCAGCATTTAGTTTACTTGAGAAACCAAGTTGTTGGAATTCGTCTTCAGCAGCAATATCATGCATAAATAAACGTTTTAAGGAACCATCGGTAATTTTGCCATCATCGATTAATTTGGTGATAAAGGCAATTGCGCGCATTTCACGAATCATAGACGCATTACTGGTGATTTCATTCAACCTATCGAGAATATCACGTGCATGTGTTGGTAAAGTTGGACGTGTAATAGGATTGATACGCACAAGAATAATATCTGATGTTGGGCAATTATCGATTAATGGAAATAAAACAGGATTACCGATAAAACCGCCATCCCAATAAAATTCACCATCAACGTCAACAGCGCGGTGTAAGAAAGGCAAGCAAGCTGACGCTAAAACACATTCAGATTTTAAATCTTCATTCCCAAAAACTTTTACTTTACCCGTATAGACATGGGTTGCTGCTAAAAAGACTTTAGGAAAGATTGTCTTGTTTAAGAGTGGAAAATCAAAAAGCTCTTTAACGACATCACGTAAAGGGTTTGTATCGAAAGGATTGAACTCATAAGGCGAAAACATCCGTGTCATATATTCGAAAGCAACAAAAAAAGGTGATTGATTCATCGTCCATTTGCCTTGAAAACGATCAATAGGACCTGGTTTTAAAGGGCTATGACGTGAAGATTCACTAATTTTTTCCCAAAAATGATTAAGTGAATCACGAGCACCTTGGTTGCCACCTTTAACAAGCCCTTGGGCCGCAGCAACAGCATTCATGCCACCAGCGCTCGTTCCACTTAGGCCTTCAATTTCAAAGCGTCCATCTTCAAATAAACGATCCAAAACACCCCAGGTAAAAGCGCCATGAGCACCGCCACCTTGAAGAGCAAGAGCAACTTTCTTTTTATCATTTTTCTTAGGCGCAGAAACATTATTATTTTGAGTTGGTGTTTGATTTTTAACCATTGTGCTCTCCCTTTTTGTGAGGCCTTCAAAAGGGCCTTTTTAATAACCCAATTATGGGTAAATGCGTCATTAGGTTCGTGCTTTAGATTCATGTATTTAAATACATGTTATTTAATTTTCTTTCTAGGCTTTCTCACATGTTTATATCGTGCGTGAGCAAGGATCTAGAGAGATATGCCAATAATATCAATTTAATAAAGCATATAAAATTGAAATCTGAATTATTTTAACCGAGCTAAAAAATATTAAAAAGGCAGGAAGCAAGACCTAAGCCTATTTGATAAATTTAATATTTAAACTGGTTAAATTTCGTTTCTAAGGAAATTTCAAAAGGATTGCATTTTAACGATTTAAGATTCCGCGCATTACACATAAAACTTGGCTATAGTCGATAGACTTGAGAAGTAGACAAGGAACACGAGCGAAGTGTATCCCTATATACATGAGCAAGGCATGACGATGTATCCTTCCAATGTCTATCGACTATAAATAAAAAAGCGTTCGAAAAACGAACGCCTTAAACCAGAAAAAAATATTTAGTAATAAATTTATTTATAGTGAAATGACTTGAAATTTAAACAAGAAATGACGCGCGATGTATAGTCTCTTCCTACATGAGAAAGGTTTGACGATGTATCAATTTTAAGTCATTTCACTATATTACTGTTTTTGTCTGTGTATTGCGTGCACTAATCTTACATGTACTGGTACATGAAGACGCTTTTTAGAAGGATCAAATAATGTGTTATGAGGTTGATGAATTTGATGTTGCCTTGTACCTTTGAAAATAGCGCCCCTAAAATTCGCGCCATGTTGTTTTGTGCGGCGCATATTGACACCTGTAAAATCAGCATCTCTGAAATCACCATGATTGAGATTGGCTTTACGTATTTTAGCGTTTTTGAAATGGGCATCACGTGCGTCTACTTTACGAAGATTAGCTTTATCAAGTAATGCACCTTTGAAAATAGCACCTGATACATTAGCATCATGTAAATATGCACCACGCAAATCAGCATTTGTTAAATCTGCACCTGATAAATTAGCAAAATCAAGATGAGCATGTCTTAAATCGGCACCCCTAAGATTCGCATATTGTAATTGCGCTCCAGACATTTTAGCACGTCTTGCATAAAGTTTATTGAGCTTACGTCCACGTAAATCAGCACGTTTTAAATCACAGGTTTGATAACTTGTCGCACATTTTTTAGTCATGAGCACCTTATCAAGTGCATAACGCTCATATGAAAATGAATTTGTTGAAAAGCTCGCGCAAAAGAGACCCGTTAAAAGGGTTATATAAAGCTTTTTCATGGTATTTCCCCACTTCTTTTGGCAATTTGCCTCATTATTACCTCCTCATTTATCCGGGAGGTCACTAAGTATAATAGACTTCTTTCGAAACTCTACTGTTGTGGTCAATTAATGCGTCATTTTGGTACTCAGATCCTCATGTATATAAGGATACATTGTGGTCTTCCGTGCCAAACTTCCTATTACTTGCCTCACACCAGCGAGTTTCGAAAGAAGTCTAATCTTTATGTAAAAGTCTAGCGAAAGTTTTGTTGAATTAAAAGACCCAATCGACAATAAGTTTTAAGATCTAATGCACCTGTGATATTTTCTTGATAAAAATGACGCTGAAAAGCTTTTATAACATTTTCTAAAGATTGAGATTCATCAACTTCATATCCGATTTGTTGAAGCCAAACAATCGCTTGTTGCTTATCCATAATTAAATCATTAACATCCTGTTCTTCAAACCACATCCCAAAACCATGTTGCGCTAAAAATTGCCAATCAAAAAATTCACCAGGATCAATTTTACGATCAGGCGCAATATCCGAATGTCCCCAAATTTGTTTTTTATTAATCTTGTGTTTTACACAAAGAAATTTAATCAATTTCAGCAATGACGCCATTAATATTTTAGGATAAGGCGCTGAAGATATATGTCCTGGATGGTCTAATTCAATACCGATCGAGATATTATTGACATCTTCACATCCTTGCCATGATGAAATACCTGCATGCCAAGCGCGGTGTTTATCCTCAATAAGTTGATATATTTGACCATTTTGTTCAATTAAATAATGAGCACTTACTTTTGCTTCGGGATCACACAAACGATCAATAGCCCCCTGAACAGGGGCCATTTCGGTATAATGGAGAATTATCAAAGAAATTTGAGCGTTTTTTGGTCTTTCATTAAAATTGGGTGATGGATATTTAATAATTGAACTCATATTAGTTCCTAAAAATTTAATTGCTAACTATCCAGATTATGAGGCAAAGTTTAGAAAAGTCGAGAACCGGCACGGAATGTACTAAAGTACATGAGTACTGGAAGGCGCAGACTTGACGACAAATTTGCCCATAAGATGAATAGTTATGATTTTTGTTTCGGTTTATAAAACACAAGAACTGACACACCTGCAACAATTACAACAGCGCCTATAATTTTCAACCATGTCATTGATTCATTGTAAAATAAAACACCAAAAAGGGCGCCAAAAAAAGGACTCAGCATGTTAAACGGTGCTACTTGACTCACTGGATATTTCGATAATAATCGATACCACATGCCGTAAGCCACAATCGTTGACATCACAACGGTATACATTAAACAAAAATAAGTTGTTAAATCCGCTTCCAGCAACCCTTCCATTTGTCCATCTTCGGTTACAAAGCTCATAATTAATAATTCTGGCATCGTGAAAAGGGCAAACCAAGCATTCAGTGTAAAGCCACTAATATCTTTAAGACCGCGTGATTGAAGGTTAGCAATCGCCCAAAAAAAAGCTGCAGCAACCACAATTAAGAATGGTCCTAATCTTGAAAAAATTTGTGGTTCACCCACCAATACAAGGAAGCCAATAAAAGAAATACAAATACCTACAATTTGATGTGCATATAATTTTTCTTTTAGCACAATACTTGCTAGCAATACACTAAAAGGTACGCCCGCTTGGACAGCAATGGTGGAGGTTGAAGCATCCAAGCCTTTTAAACCAACCATAATCAATCCAAAATGCAAAATACCCAAAGTAAAGGATAAATAAAAAATTTTTTTAAAAGCACCATAGGGGATTTTCGCAAAAGGCAAAAGTAAAACAGCCACTACACCAAAACGAATAGCCGACATAAAAAAAGGTGGCCAATAATTAAGCATGTATTTTGCCGCAACAAAATTACCGGCCCAAAGTCCAATTACACAAATTGCCGATATTATATCAAGGGGTTTCACTTTTTATGAAGCTCTTCTTCTAAAATTAATAAATGGAGCAATCTTTCTTCAGCGTCATGTGCTTGTTTTTGTGCTTTTTCTAATTGTGCGCTTGTTTCAGCAAATAGGGTTGGATTGCTGCTATAAAGATACGGATCTTGAAGTTTTTTCTCAAGTGTTTTTATTGAAATATTTAATTGGTCGATTTTACCAGGTAATTCTTTAAGATCTCGTTGATCATTATAACTTAATTTAACTTTTGGGCTTTGCGTCACATTTTCTTTTTTTTCAGTTGATTTTTGCTTTGACGCTTTTTCCTTTGATATATTTAATTTTTCAGCATCAGTTTTCTTTTGTAAATAATCGCTATATCCACCTACAAAAATAGATATTTTACCTTTACCTTCAAAAGCTAATAAATAGGTCGTTGTTTGATCTAAGAAGTCACGATCATGACTGACAATAATAATAGTTCCTTCATAATTAGCGATCATCTCTTCCAAAAGATCGAGCGTTTCCATATCCAAATCATTAGTGGGCTCATCTAGAATAATGATATTACTGGGTTGCGTAAAAAGTTTGGCTAAAAGAAGTCTGTTTTTTTCACCACCCGAAAGGGTTTTAACATAATGATGGGCTTGTTTTTCATCAAATAAAAAATCTTTTAAGTACCCGACCACATGTTTTGGCTTACCACTAATGGAAACATAATCACCACCTGTAGGACACAATGTTTCCCATAAGGTAAGATTCTCATTCAATTGATTTCGCTTTTGATCGAAATAAAGAGGTTCAATACCAACACCCCATTTTATTTTACCTTGATCAGGGGTGAGCTCACCCAATAATAATTTTAAGAAGCTTGTTTTACCAATACCATTAGGCCCTACAATACCAATGCGATCTTTACGTTGAATCTCTAAATCAAAATTCTGTACAATACATAAATCATCAAAACTTTTATGTAATTTAATAATATCACAAACAGCTTTGCCACCTAATTTACCTTCACTTGCTTCTAATTTAACACCCACTTTTTTATGTAAATGCTCTCGTCTTTCTGTGCGCATATTATTGAGTTTGCGCAATCTACCTTGATCGCGTTTGCGTCGCGCGCTTAATCCTTCGCGCAACCATAAAAGCTCAGACTTAATTTTTTGATCCATTTTATGAAGCGTTTGTTCTTCAATACGATAGATATCATCCATCCATTCATCAAAAAATTGATAGCCACGTGATTGCGTACGTAATTGCCCACGATCAAGCCAAAATGTTTTATTCGTGATTTTTTTAAGGAATGATCGATCATGACTTATAACAAGCATCGCCCCTTTGAAATTTATTAAATAATTTTCAAGCCATAAAATGGCATCAATATCAAGATGATTGGTTGGTTCATCAAGCAATAAGATATTGGGTTCTGATATCAGCGCTTTTGCAAGCGCCACGCGTCGCGATTCACCCCCTGATAATTCTGATAATTTTTGATCCGGCCGCATTTTAAAGACATCCATCATCATTTGAACGCGGTAATCATCCTTTGCGCTAAAATGCGGATCATTGGTTTCGTGCGCATCTAAGCCTTCTGCAACAAAGTCAGCAACATTTGCGTTATGATCAAAAAAAGGAACTTGTGGTACATAAGCTAAATGTGTATTGAGTGAAATTTGCCTTTCACCTTTATCAAGTTCTTGTAATCCCGCTAAAATATTCAGCAAAGTCGTCTTACCTTCGCCATTGCGTCCCACAAGACAAGCCCTGTCACCCTCATCTAAAAACAACGAGATCATATTAAAAATTGGACGTGTGCCAAAAGTAAGTGAGGCGTCTTTAAGTCCAAGAATAGGTGCCATTTAACGAAATTCCTTAAAAAATTTTGCGCTTTGCTGTGTCTTTAGGTATTATACCCTGATTATAGAGGGTGAAATATGTACAGAATAGTAACAAATATACCAAATTATATCATCTGTCTTTTTCCTCTTTTTCTTCTTTTAGGGGCAGGCATCACAGATGTCATGCTGAGCATTGTTTCAGTAGCATTTTTAATACGCTCAGCATATAAAAAAGATTTTAGATGGATTCATGAAAAATGGGTGCAAATCGCTTTATTTTTCTGGATTTACATTATGGCCATCAGTTTTATAGCCATCGATTTTAATGATGCCTTTAAACATGGCGTTGGTTTTATCCGCTTTATTTTTTTCGGCATTGCGCTGGAACATACACTTTCAGAGAAACCTGATTTACAAAAATATCTTTTGATTGTTTTGAGCATTGTTTTAACATTTGCAATGATCGATACGTATTATCAATATTTCTTTGATGTTGATCTTTTTGGGTATCAAAAACATGTTACGAACAGGCTTACAGGTCCTATTCGCCATCTACGAATCGGCGGATATCTTCATTATTTACTTTATCCAGCATTACTTGTGTCGCTCTATTTTTTATGGAAAAAAAAATCTATTTTTTATACGATATTAGGCATTTTTTTAATGTTTTTTACAATAATGCCCATCATTTTATCTGGAGAACGTGTACAAATTCCACTTTTATATATCGGCTTTATAAGCGCAGGCCTTTTATGGAAAAATAAAAGAAAGTATCTGGCAATGACAAGCATCCTTGTCATTTCATCAAGCATTTTTATTGCATCTTTTAATCATGTCACAAAAGATAGAATCTTTACTGAAACAGCCATACAACTAAATGCAATTATTTTATATTTATTTCCTAACAAACAAAATGAACCTATTGCAGAACCAATTTTAACACCACCCGTACAAAAACCTATTGCAGAACCCAATATAACGCCACCTGTTCAAAAATCTGTTGCAGAACCTATTTTAACACCACCCGTACAACAACCTGTTACAGAACCCAATATAACACCGCCTGTTCAAAAACCTATTGCAGAACCTACCTTAACACCGCCTGTGCAAAAACCTGTTCCAGAACCTATTTTAACACCACCCGTACAACAACCTGTTGCAGAACCTATTTTAACGCCACCCGTACAACAACCTATTGCAGAACCCAATATAACGCCACCTGCGCAGAATCAACTAGCAATAGAAAACCCTGAACAAATAAACATTTCTTCCCAAGAGCACTATATTCAAATTTGGACACGAAGTTTTAAAATTTTTCTAGAAAATCCACTTTTAGGTGTTGGTATACGTAATTTTCAAAAAAAATGCGTTGAAGCAAAATATGGACCAACAGATAATATAGAAAGAAGATGTGGTCTTCATTCACACAATTTTTATGTTGAGCTTTTAGTTGAAACCGGCATTATTGGCGTTTTTATTATTTTGATTTTATTGGCGACATGGATATATAAAATGATTAAATTATATCCTCTTTGGCAAAATCTACCGATTCAAATAGGTCTTGTAACTTGTTTTATTATTTCATTTTTTCCATTTTTACCAACACGTAGCTTTTTCAATAATTGGCGCATGGCGCTTTTATGGTTCATTATTGGGTGGTTGTTAGCGTCTTTAAAATCATTGAAATCACAAGATAAAATAGATAAGTAGGTGGCCGAAGCCACCTTTTCAATTAATTTGAGGCACCGATATAAGGAAGGGCAGGCTTAATATGACTTCCCAAGTTACTAAAAATAGACGAGCTAAACAGCGTTTCTACTTTTTCATTATCTTCGCTATCTGAATTATCATGACCAATAACTTTTGATGATGTTGTTACCTTACCATCTGGCCCCTTTTTTGTCGTCATACGAAGCGTATGTAAGCTAGGTTTTGCTGCTGCTACTTTTGCATCATGTTTAGCAGCATCTGAACCAGGCGCTAAAAGCTTCTTAGCTTCTTCATTATGTGGATGATTTACATGAGAATGTTTAAAGTCTATTGGCTTGAAATGAATAATTTCTTTACCATCTGGGCCTTTTCCTAGATTACGTGCTTCTATACGCACATCATGCGTCGTTTCAGTTGCTTCATTTGCATATGCAAAAGATGAAAATGTCACTGCGATTGTTAATAAGAGTAGCTTCTTCATATTTTCCTCCAAAGAAAATTATTATGTTGTTACACTAAACATACGTTTTTTAATTTTTATTTTCAATAAGAAATTTTATTGCACTTCGCCAAATTTATCATCAATTAATTTAATGATTGCATGAACCGCTTCTTTTGATTCAATGCCTTCAGCATGAATTTTTACTTCGGCACCATTTGACGCAGCAAGGGTTAAAAGCCCCATAATCGAAACTGCTGAAACTTTAGTATCATTCCGCTCTATTTCAATATTTGCTTTAAACTGATTTGCAACTTCAACAAGCTTAGCTGCAGCCCGCGCATGAAGGCCTTTTTGATTGCGAATGATTGTTTTCCCCGTAAACATTTACTTTAACAATGTTGATGCAAGATGAATATATTTCTTACCCGCTTCTTGCGCATGATGTACAGCATCTTTTAAACTATAATCAACCCGCAAAGACATTAATTTAACAAGCATTGGTAAATTCATACCGGCCAATACTTCGACTTGATCCTTATGCATTGTTGTCAGCGCAATATTTGAAGGCGTCCCACCGAACATATCTGTTAAAATAATGACGCCTTTTCCTTGATCTACTTGTGTAATTTTATGCTGAAGCTCTAATCTTTTTTGCTCCATATCGTCTTGAGGATGGATGCATAAAATACCAATATTTTTTTGAGGCCCCACAACATGTTCTAAAACAGATAAAAATTCACGCGCCAAATTGCCATGCGTTACAAAAATAAGACCAATCATTTATAAATGCTCCACAGCAACATCACGATGGTGAATGACAATTTGCCACCCAAAACTTTTAAGCCAAAAACCTAGTTCTTCAGTCACAAAAACAGAACGGTGCCTACCGCCCGTGCAACCAATGGCAAAAGTTAAATAACTTTTACCCTCTTGTTGAAAGCGATTCAGCAAAGGCTCTAAAAACTTTTGAAGATTACCCAAAAAACTTTCATAATCCTTATCTTCACGAATAAAATGTGCAATTTTAGGATTACGCCCATCAAGCGGCCTTAATTCAAGATCATAATAAGGATTACTTAAAAAACGGGCATCAATGACAAGATCAGCTTCGCGCGGTATACCACGACGATAGGAAAAGGAAATAACTGATATCATCATGTCTTTATCACTTAATCGATAATGACCTTCCAAAACACGTTTTAAATCTTTAACTGCCAGAAAAGTTGTATCAATAACAATATCAGCTTGGTTCTTCAAAGATTCCAAAGAGACACGTTCAATCTGAATGCCTTCGCGAATAGGTTTTTCAATAGCGAGTGGGTGTCGTCTACGGTTTGTTTTAAATCGTTCAATCAAACGATCATCATCGCATTCTAAAAATAACAATGAAGGTGATAAATCTGCGCGTTTTTTTAAAAATTGAACCTCTTCTAAAATATTGAGTGCTGAAAAATCTCTGTTTCGTGTGTCAACACCAATTGCCATCGGTTTAACAATGAAGGATGGATCATCAACTAATGTTTTAAAAAGATTGAAAGGTAGATTGTCAACCGTTTCGTATCCTAAATCTTCCAGAAGTTTTAAGGTTGATGACATGCCAGCACCCGACATACCCGAAACGAGCAATAACGGAAAACGAGAAAATGTATTTGTGTTAGGTATGGTGGGTTGCATTGATTTGTCTTTGTTTTTTCAGCTCCTTTACTTATACCAACCCCTAAACAACTATTCAAGCCACTCAATATAATCATACAAAATTTTCATCTTTTGAAAAAAGATAAAGAAAATAAGGAAAAAAAGTAAAATAATAGATTTTTCTATTGAAATTTGAGTTGACTTTGCTCATCTTAAAGATGAAAGAAGGAAAATCTCATGAGCCATTTAAATATTGTATTATTCCCAGATCCTATTTTGAAAATGAAGGCTGCGCCTGTCAAAATTATTGACAAGGAAATTAAAGAATTAATGGCCGAAATGACAAAGATGCTTTATAAAAAACCCGCTGGTGGGTATGCGGCACCTCAATTTGGTATTTTAAAACGTATTATTGTTGTCGACGATTCTTATGGTAAAGACCCTACGCGTCAATTTCGTATGGTCAATCCCGAAATTATTTGGGCGTCCGAAGAAGAGGTTTCCATGGCAGAGGGCTGCATGTCTATTCCTTGGGGACGCGTTGAAGTGATGCGTCCAGAAAAAGTAAAAATTCGTTACCTTAACGAAAATGGCAAAATGTGTGAAACAGACATTGAAGAAGATTATATGGGCAGATGTTTACAGCATGAAATTGATCATTTAGATGGTATACTTTCCCTTGATCACGCCACAAAAATAAGACGCGAAATGTTTATCAAAAAAATCAATCGCAGACGTGAGCTTGGCAAATCTTTCGATGATTAATTGTAAGGAATAAAGTATTGCGCATCGCCTTTATGGGAACGCCTGATTTCGCTCTCCCTGCTTTAAAAGCATTGATTGAATCAAATCATGAAATTGTAGCTGTATATTCCCAACCGCCCAAACCCCAAGGACGTGGATATCAAATTCAAAAATCACCTATTCAAATTTTTGCTGAAAGTCAAAATATTCCTGTTTATACACCGAAATCGCTTAGATCCCCCGAAGAACAAGAATTTTTTAAAAATCTTTCTCTTGATTTAAGTGTCGTTGCAGCCTATGGCCTTATATTACCTAAAGCTATTTTAGAGGCACCTTTGAAAGGTTGTCTCAACATTCACGGCTCATTGTTACCACGCTGGCGAGGGGCTGCGCCCATTCAGCGCGCCATTGAAGCAGGTGACATAGAAACGGGTATCACCATCATGCAAATGGACGAAGGGCTTGATACGGGCGCTATGCTGCTGAAAAAATCAACTCCTATTGATCATAAAAATGCGCAAGAATTACATGATGAATTGGCGCAAATGGGGGCTGATTTACTTATGAAAACACTAAGTAAATTTGATCAATTGACGCCCACTATTCAGCCTGAAGAAGGCGTGACCTATGCCCATAAATTAAAAAAAGAGCAAGGTGAAATCAAGTGGGATCAACCTGCAGCAATGCTCGAAGCACGCATTCGTGCTTTTACCCCTTGGCCTGGATGTTATTTTGAGCATCAGGGCGAAATGATTAAAACTCTTAAAGCACGTTTTGTTTCATGTGAGCATAATCAATTACCTGGATTTGTGTTAGATAATCAATTAACGATTGCTTGTACACAAGATGCCCTTCAAATTTTAGAACTTCAACGGCCTGGTAAAAAACCTTTAAAAGCAGAGGAATTTTTACGTGGTATTAATATTGAAAAAGGCACTCTTTTACATGGTAATTTAACTTTATGTTCAGACAAGAAATAACGATGTATCAACATGAAGTTAAATCACTATATCGCTATAAATTAATTATTGAATATGACGGTACATCATTTGCGGGCTGGCAAGCACAAAAAAATGGCTTAGCCATTCAAACTGCCATTGAAAATGCTTTACATCTGGCTTGCCAAGAAAAAATTCGTATTCATGGAGCTGGACGAACCGATGCCGGTGTACATGCTTTTGGACAAGTAGCGCATTGCGATTTATCTAAAGAATGGGATCCGCATCGGCTCGCCATGGCCATTAATTTTTATATTAGAGAACGTCCTATTCGTATTATTAAAACAATAAAAATGGATCCTGATTTTCATGCACGATTTTCAGCAAAATCAAGATGTTATTTATATCGCATTTTAAATCGAGCAGCGCCGCCAGGTCTTGATATCAATAAAGTGTGGCATGTGCCCCAAAAGTTAAATATTGAATTAATGCAAGAAGCAGCAAATCTTTTAGTAGGCATTCATGATTTTTCTACTTTTCGTGCCAAAGGATGTCAAGCAAGATCACCCGTCAGACAATTAATTTCTCTTGCAATTGAAAAACAAGGTGACGAGATCCACTTTAAATTTCACGCCCCTTCCTTTTTATACCATCAAGTCCGCAATTTTGTGGGCACCTTATCTATGGTTGGACAAGAAAAATGGTCTGTCCAAGATTTTAAAACTGCTTTTGATGCTAAATCCCGTGAAAAAGGCGGACCTACTGCGCCCCCTGAAGGTCTTTATTTTACAAAAGTCCATTATTAATTATAAGCTTTCTTAATTTTATTGTAATTTTAAATAAATTTTAGTATAACTAATTATTATATTTATTAATCATGTGGAAATTATGAAAAAATTACTACTTATATTTTGTTTAACTACTTGTAATCTATTGGCAAATTATGAAAAAGAAGATAAAAATATAAGTGATTATTTGCACGCTTGTATTGAGGTATGCACAATTACTGGTCAAAATGAAGCTCTTATTAATAATTTATTGGAAGTTATGAAACATGATTTTCGCTGGTTTAAAAAACTTGACGCCAATGGATCTTTGAAAAAAGAAGTTGTTCTGGATATCATTTTAGAAGATATATCAACATTCCTTTGTTTGTATAAAAACAATAAAATAGAGGTTGCTCAAAAAAATGAAATTTATCGAATTATAACAACTTTATTAACAAGTATCAAAAATTATAAATTTAAGCAAGAAAATATGAAGCATAAATTTTTGTTTCAATTATCATTGATAGATTTATATTTAATAAAATTATCTGAATTATTAGATCCTTCTAAAAAAACTTCTTGTTTTAAAAAAATTAAAATACAACTTGAATTATGCTTCAATCAACTTAATTGTTTCCCTGATTTTAAAATAAAAAAACAGATGGTTGATAGTTTTTATGTTCGATTAAATAATATTAAAACATATTGTTTGTCTATTTCTAATTTTAATCTGCAAAAAATTAAATTTTTAGATTACTATGAAGTAGAATTAAGAAAAATACTTAGTGATTTATTGAATATACAATATGAAAAAACACTAAAATCTATTGAAGGTCTCGGTCAAAAAATTTATGTAACAAAAAATCAAAACAATATTGCTGATCTTATCGACATATATTGTGATCTTTCTTTTCAGTTGGATGCTTTGCCAGATGAAATTATAGATGTTGAAAAAAAATCAAGAACAGAAGATATAAGATTATTCTTTAATTCAAATCCATTATATGTTGCTTTAATAAATCTACATCATACAAAAATTTTATTAAATAAATTGAGCGCATTGTCTGAAAACGAGAATGATAATTTTATTACAACTAATATACTCGATAATTTTAGGAAATGCGAATTACAAATTAATAAATTGCAAAACAATGATAGTTTGATTTTTTTATTAGATCGCTTTTCAAATCAACTCAATATGCTTATTTTAGAATTACAGAAAAAAGAATTTAGTTTAATAGCATCTTTTACAGAAAAAATTAACCATTTTATTGAATTTATTAAACATGTATCTGAAAAAAATCATTTTTTACCAATTTTACATTACTCAAAATTAAATCAATTTCTTTTGAATGAATTATTGTTAAAAGATAGTGATACGGCACTTTATTTTTTGAATGAAAGTTTACAATTAAGTGATCGTATAAAGGAACCTTCTATTCAAGGCCTTGCTTATGAACAGGCTGCTTTCTTTTTTATAAACCATCAGAATATCCATGAAGCATTGGGATATTTATTATCAGCCATTAACTTTTACGGTTTATCTAACAACAAAGAAAAGGCAAATGCTTGTATGATATTGTTCAATGAAATAAGATCAAGATATGCAAAATAAATATAATAAAAAAAATGAAAAACTTTAATATACAAACATATTTTCAAGAATTATGCGATTTAGCCCTTGAAGCTTCCACAAAAGTCATGTCCTATTACGGCGATCCATATGGCACAACGCGTAAAAAAGATGGATCTTTCGTAACCTTGGCTGATCGTGCGAGCGAAGATATTATTTTAAAAAAACTAAAAGAGCTAACGCCCAATATTGAAATTATTTCAGAAGAAACTTTTGCAGATAATCCAATCACTCAATTACAAAATGGTGATTTTTGGTGTGTGGATCCGATCGATGGTACAGATGGCTTCGTCAATCAAAATGGTATGTTTTGTATTAATATTGCGCTTATCTTAAATTATATACCCATATTTGGCCTTATCGCCCATCCACCTACTGAAAAAATTTGGATAGGTACAGATAAAGTTGCATGGATGATTGAGAAAAATCTATCACCTCAAAAATTATACAGCACTAATCCCATGAAATCACCCCTTAAAGCTGTAACAAGCACACATTACACACCTAGACTTCAACATTTTATTGAAGAAAATCAATTCCAACATGCTCAAAAATTAGGTAGTGCCCTGAAGTTCTGTGCATTAGCAGAAGGTCAATATGATATTTATCCTAGATTATCAGCAGTCTGCGAATGGGATATTGCAGCAGGAGATGCTATTTTAAAAGGCGCAGGCGGTTGTATTTTAGATATGCAAGGAAATCCTGTTACCTATGGTAATGATGGGTTTAAAACAAAACCTTTTATTGCTTATAGCAAATCACCTATCGAACATTCTGTTTAATAGCAAAAATTTCATTTTTATGCCATCATACTTATGATTAATAATGGATTAGGTATGACGGATTCCAAGAAAACAGATTTAGAAAAAAAAGATTCTGCTTTAAACAAAGAAGATTTATCTCTTTGGCAAGAGGCCATGCGCGATACAAAACGTCAAGTCGAAAAATCGTCTACAAAATCAAAAAAAATATCACCCGAAGAACAAAAAACTAAAGGCCAAAAAACAAAAGAAATGTCACAAGAAGACAAAGAATTATGGACTCAATATACACAATCCTTACAACCTTTAGACGTCGTTTTAGCACCAGCGTCGTCTGGTGATGAAGAGAATCTTCCGAAAGAAATTATTGAAAAATCATCTATATCTTCTAAAAAACAAATTCGTGCCCTTAATATCGATCTGCCCGTTGATATTGATAAAAGAACTTTCGAACGCCTTAAAAAAGGACGCCTTCCTCTTGAAGATAGTTTTGATTTTCATGGTATTGGTTTTCATGACGCACATTATAGACTTATAAAACTTATCGAGGGATGGCAAGAAAACGGCAAAAGATGTGTCCTAATTATAACGGGTAAAGGATCAAGAACACCTAAAGATCAAAAAACAATCCGTGATGCTTTTCCAGATTGGCTAAATGACCCTTTATTACGCAGCAAAATCCTTGCATACACAAAAGCGCAGCCTAAACATGGTGGAAGCGGTGCTTTTTATTTACTTTTACGACGTAAAAAAGAAAACCCTGCTTAATAATAAGGATATTTAAAATATTGCCACAAATTTCTCCCAATTTGAAAACATGTAATTTTAAAATAGAAAAATCCATTCAATAATCAGTGAGACATATTTTTTTGATGTTTTTTTACATCATTTTCAAAATGCTTAAAGCTGTTACACTTTATATTAATTAAAAAATATAGGGAGTAACATAATGTATATACTAACAAAATATCTAAAATTTTGCGTTTTTTTCAACTTATCATTGTTGTGTAATTTTTCATACATACCAAAAGCTGTAAGTCATAATTTTCAAGATCTCAATTTAGATCCTGTTCAATCCAAAGAATTTGCTAATTTTCTTTTTAAATCAGCGCGTGCTGCAGATCAAATAGCAATAAAAGATCTTTATTTTAATAACCATCTTGAAGAAGCGAAAGCTGTTTTATTAAAAGCTGCGAGTTTTTATAAAGATGCAGCAGAACTCGATCCAAACCATCCTTATGCCCATACTTTTGCAATTGCGCATGATTATTTAGATGGGTCAAATAATCCTGTTGAAGGAGATAAAGATGCGCAAATGGCAGTCAGCGGTCTTTATGCAGATGGCGTGGAGGTTGATGTACCAGATGATACTCAAATACAAGCTTTTTGGGTGTTAAAAGCCTCTCAAAACCCTGGGAAGAGCATGCCTTCTATTGAAACACCAAATACAAATCGTACTTGGATAACGTTTATCGAAAATAAACTTGTTTCAATGTTTGGTTCCGTGGCTGCTGGTGCTGTAGGTGGTTTTACTATTGGGCAAACAATTTCACAGCAAGTAGGTGAATCCTATTGGACATATGTCGGTATTGGTGTAGGTGCCGGTGTTGGATTCGTTGCGTGGGTTTGCAGTCTTAATTTTTACAATATTTATCATTGGTGGACGACACATCGTAAGGCAAAAAATGCATTAAAACATATCGATGATACAATATTTGATGTGGAAGATGACGATGGTCCTACAATGACAAATTTTGATGGCGAAGATTTAGAAATGCAAAATATTCCTAAAAAATCTATACATAGATCTGATGTTGGTGGTGATGAAATCGAGCAGAATGAAGCTGCTGAAAAGAAACAGGAATGTGTTATTCCAATATCATTATCAAAATCAGCGCGCAGAAATCAACAAAAGAAGATAAGAAATGCGCGCAAAAAATTTGTTGAGTTCTTTAAAAAGCATGGCGGCGATCACGATGTTGTTGCGGCCTATCTTACAAAAACTGCGCCAAAACGGATTCAGCATAAAAATAATTTTTTAGAACACATTCGTTCCAAAATGCAATCATTTGATATCGTGGAGGACTATTAAGATAAGTTGACTTTTTCGTGCTTAATATCTTATTTCTTGTTTTGCATTAATACGTTTCAAAAAAGGGTAAACGCGTTTTGCCCTTTTTATTAAAATTCTTTTTCTTTTGACGAAATGCGCTTAAATCCTTATGATCATGCTTAACATAATTAGGATATAGTATGATAAAAGAAGCGCTTTTTAAAAAAGTAATGGGTAAATTTACAACCGGCATTGCCATCGTTACTACATTAGATGCTCATCAAAAACCTTTTGGTCTCACGATTAATGCATTTTCGTCTTTATCATTGGACCCACCCATGGTTCTTTTTTGTCTTGCCAAAAAAACACGTTTTTATTCCCATTTAGGGAATCAATCTCATTTTACAATTAATATATTAGCTGATACCCAAACAGATCTTTCTATACATTTTGCAAAACCCTTTTTTGGAGATCAATGGGATAATATAGATTTTGAATTTGGTAAAAATAATTGTCCTCAATTAAAAAATGCTTTAGGCATCATTGAATGTGAAAAAGGAGCAATTTATAATGGGGGTGATCACGATATTATTTTAGGTAAAGTGCAAGATCTAAAACTAACCGATGCCCAGCCTTTGCTTTATTTTTCAGGTAAATATTGTGCTTTAAAAAATGAAGCTTAATATAACTTTTATATTTATCTAGATGTATTGAATTAAAATTGCGCTATAATGAATCATGTTTCATGATATACGCACATTAATAAACTTTTATGACGCTGACTTGGGACAAAGTGCAGCGAAGATTATATTTAAAAAAATTAAAGAAATTTGGCCAAATTTACACCATCAAAAAATTTTGGGCATTGGCTATCCCATTCCTTTTTTAGAAGATTTAATACCCATCGCCGATCGTTTTATGATGGCAATGCCTGCAGCGCAGGGTATTGTTCAATGGCCTAAAAAAGATGTACTCAATTCAGCTTTTTTAACCTATGAGGAAGAACTTCCCCTTCCAGATTGTTGTGTTGATTATATTCTTGTTATGCACACACTTGAAAATACAGAATCAACAAGTCTTTTTTTGCGTGAATGTTGGCGCGTTTTAGCAGATCACGGTAAAATTTTACTTCTTTTGCCAAACCGTAAAGGGATGTGGTCTCAATTATCCAAAACACCTTTTGGTCATGGTCGGCCTTTCACAACACGACAAATCCGAAATCTGCTTGAAAAATCATCCTTTTCGTTTTTAAAACGTGAACGTATGCTTTATTTTCCACCTATTAATAAAAAATTCATATTACGTTATGCTAATACATGGGAAAAAACAGGAAGATTATTGTATAGAAGCTTTTCAGGAGCTTTATTAATTGAAGCGCAGAAAAATTTATTCCAAGAATGTAAAATAAAAATAGGGTATAAGGTTGCATTCAAGCCTCAAACTGTTATGGCGCGTCAGTTTAAAAGAAAAAATCATGATTAAATATAGTTAGGATAACTCGAAAACACTATAATCCCCCTACTTCCCGCGGGAAGTAGGAAGAAGGAGCTAGATGATCTTCAACTTGTAGTATTTTATAATTAGTTCACTATTCTATAACGGCAACATCAAACCTATCAAATTATCTTTGGCAATTTCTTTTGCAACACGTCCGCCGCTTATCAAAGAATCATCAGATTGTTCGATATATTGAGTAAAAGATATAATTCGATTTCCTTTTTCAATCCAACCAACGAACCAACCTTGCTTTTTTGAACCACCTGTTTTGCCATAAAGTTTCCAATCATCCCCAACATTTTCCAATTCAATAATATTTTTCGTATGTTCTTGTGCTTGCTTTGATAAAGGCAAATTGAGAGTGCTTAATTTTTCAATAAAATCAACCTGTTCTAAAGGAGATATCTCTAAAGAACTCTGGATCCATGACGTAAGCAATCCATCTTTTTTTTGTGAATCACCTGAGACATCTTTATTCCCATAATTAAATTCATTCACATAATGCTGGAATTTTTTCATACCAAGTTTTTGAGAAACATAATGAGAATACCAAACAACAGAATATTTTATCCAGGAAGCAGGTGTTTGAGCTCTACCCCAAAAAATCATGCCTGGATATTTTTCTGGCATATACCAGGGCTCAATATTTTTCTTTATTTCTGATGTAAATTCTACCAATGGTGCTTGTGGATTAGTTAATATACCTGCATCAAAACCCATCAGGGCTAAAGGTGTTTTAAAAGTAGAAAACGGGGAATGACGTTCATCGCATTTACCCTCTTGTTTAACAATTTTGCCATTTTCTTTAGCGACAAAAGCATTATTTGAAGCTTGTGTAGAGAATGAAAAAAGAACAGCAGATAATGCAAAAAATATTTTACGCAATATGATAAACTCCTGATAAAAATTTTATACTATTTAAAAAATAGATTAAGGCGACAAATAAGTCAATGTATCTGACTATAAATACTTTCCTAAATCAATTACATCTTGCGCAATCGATTGTTCACCAAAAGGCATTTCAACATAACCCAATTGACGATAAAAATGCTCAGCTGATAAAGCCGCATGCATTTTAAGAGCATTTCTTCCCTGATCAAGACACCATTTTTCAATGAACCGCATCATGATTTTCCCAAAACCCTTATGCTGAAAATTTGAATCTATTGCTAAACATTTCAAAGCGACCTCGTTCTCATTCAGGACTTGGACATGCGCCATAGCAACAATATCGGACCCACTATAAAGCACAAAATGATGGTGACTTAGATCAGTAAAACAGGGACGTTCGCGATTGTAAACGAGATTCCTTGGCTTAAAAATTTGTTTTTCATTGATACGATGATAATGTACCCATTCATGATCATGTGTTGCTTTTACAAATCTAATCTCTACCATATAACACCCTATTCATTGGAAAACTTCACTATTTTACTATTATTAATAACAAAAAGCAGCATAACGATTGTAACAAGGATAAAAACAACTAAAATTATTCCAATATTACGAAATGATCCTTGATAAAAATAACCAGCGCATTGTAGACCAAGGGCAGCAAGAATAAGACGTGACCCTTGAATAATGGCTGATACCCTCCCCTTTGCCTGCGGCATAAAATTAATGCACAAAGGGTAGAGTATCGTAGTTGGAATAATCTGACCGATGCAAAAAGGTAAGAAAGCAAGAGTAATTAGCAAAGGATCACGACTATCTAAGGCTGAGACAAAAACAATCATAATTAAGGCAATAATCATCATAAGAGGTGAAAAATAGAGCATTTTCTTCTGGTCATATTTATTGATAACGAAGCCAAAAAAGATGCTGCCAAGTCCAAATATTAACGCTAATGCGCCTTGATAATAGCCGAAATGTGAAAGACTCACGCCTAAATCTTTCATGTACAATATTGGTGACATGCCCACAAAAATCCAATAAGGAACAAACGAAAATATAAAACATATGATTAAAAGCCTTAAAGGTTTTGATTTAAATATTGGGATATATCCTCGCCAAGAAATGCTTTCTTTAGGTCCGGTTGATTTAGTAACTGGAATAAAAAATAGGGTCATCATAAATATTACGAGTCCTAACAATAAAAGCGCTATAAAATTACCCTGCCAATGAAAATACAAGGTGATATAAGACCCAATAACAGGTGCAAACCCTACAGAGACATTCATAAATCCATTCAACATCGCCGTAAAATATTGTTGTTTTTTAACAGGATAGCTATCCGCAATAATTAAAAAACTAAGGATCGCAGGCGCTGCAACGCCCACACCTTGAAGAAAACGCCCAAAAAGAAGCAATTGAAAAGATATGGCCCATAAACAAAGGATACTACCCACGATAAAAGTCGCAAGACCCAGCAATATAATTGGCTTACGGCCATATCGATCAGCCATCCCCCCTACAAAAAATAGACTGATACAAAAGCCAATAAAATTAACCGATAATAAGGCTTCAACCCAGAATGGTGAGAGATTAAACTGACCTTGCAATTCAGGAAAACTTGGTACAAAAAGATCAAATTCCATCCCGGCTAAAATATCCATAAGGATGACTGTTATAAGCAGCATAAATTTGGGTGGATTTTGGGTCATTATTTTAAATATCCTTAAATCCTGACGACTTTAAGCAATTGAACATTGTTACTATTTCACTTTCTGATATAGAAGGAATTCTTGTTGAATTTCGTTGCAATGCCTTTCTGTGACTATATTTTTCAACATACACTTTAAGGTGTCGTGCTTCATTTTTGAAGATGGGCACTACCCAAAGTTTTTACTTTTTCATTTTTTTTAACATCTTTACAAAAATCATCAATACGGCAAAAAAGTTCTGTGATATCTTGGTACACTGGCAAACCCTCTTTGTATTTGGTTTTATTTAGAGTTACTTGCCTGATTTTTATAAAAAAATCAACCTAATCCCAGGCTCAGGTTACTTACACCTCTTTTCAAAAGTGCATAAATCTGGCAACGTTCTTCATAGGTCAAATAATAGTGGGTTTTTACCATAAGATATTCTCCTTTTGGCTAGAGTCATCTTACCATCAATTGGCTTATGAAACTAAATCCAGATTGTGTGCTTCACTGTTGAATGTGCGACCTCTATTATGAAAATTATAACGTTTATTATTTTATCAATTATTGCGTATTTTATCTCAACAGATATCTATACCCCCAGTATGCCTATAATTGCGCGTGAATTTAATGTACATCGGGACATTGTTCAGCACAGTCTAACTTATTTTTTGGCGGGCGCCATCCTTTCCTGTTTATTTTCAGGCATAATCGCCGATCATTATGGTAAACGTAGAATCCTTTTAATGGGGCTTTTGATTGCAATTATGGGCAGCATACTTGCAGCCTTTTGCACTTCTATTAACCAATTGCTTTTTGCACGCATTCTTCAAGGGATGGGTGGTGCTACAGTAAGTGTTATAGGTCTTGCAATGATTCATGATTACACACCTGAACATAAAGCTACAAAAGTTTTCGGCATATTGGGTATTTATTTTGCCATCATTCCCGCTTTAGCACCTGCTTTTGGAGGATATATCACTAATTATTTTGGATGGCGATATAATTTTCATATTCTCGTTGCGCTTTATATATGTTCGTTTATAGGCATTTTAAAAATTGTCCCGAAAGATATGCCTGACACACACAAAAAGCAAAATCTTTTTCGTTTCAAAGACTATTATTGCATGTTAACCACGCGATCATTTATGTTTATACTTCTCATATCTCCACTTTTTGTTTCAGGTGAGTGGTTTATGATTTCGTATCTACCTTTTTATATTCAAGAAAAATTCCAATATTCACCAGAATTATACGGATTATTTTTAACGTCGCTTATGCCTTGGTATGCGTGTGGTAGTTATCTTGCCGGAAAATATGGACAAAAAATTGGATTGAATAACCTTATTTATCTAGCTATTACATTAGGAATTTTAGCCTCTGTTGTTTTGTTTATAATTGCATTAACTAATATTGATTCAATAATACCCATTTACATAAGTCTTTTTATATATTTTCTGGGATTTGGTCTTTTATTTCCTGCAACAACTACAAAAGTTTTTGCCTATTTTCCAGATCTTAAAGCAACTTCAAGTTCATTACGCTCAATTGTCGTCACATCTTTTTCTCTTCTTGGCACAGTTTTCGCCGATATTGCAGATGAAAATCAACTTATTCATTTTGCCTTTTATTTTTGTGCGTTTTCTACGTTAGCGCTCTTTCTCTTCAGATTCAGAGGCGAAACGAGCGTATAAATAAATTCATTTTTTATTGATAAACGATAAAAACTTATTGACATACAAAATTTGATTGATAAGATGTAAATCACATCAACGTTATTATATGAGATCGCAATGAAACAAATTCAAAAAGTAAGTTCTTATCTATTGTTCATCTTCAATGTATTGATAATAGCTTATCCACTATTCATTATCATTCAATGGATTTTTATTGATTCAGACATAATAAAAAATCTTTTAGCGCAAGGGTTATTGCATCATCCAGTCGAAACACCCGAGGGTTCGATTTATTTGAGTGCCGTTAATTGGACATTTACGTCAAAAATAATTGGTTTTGCTAGCCAAATTTTGTGTACATTGCCATTATTTTTAAGTTTTTTCGTTCTCAAAGCTATTTTTCGAAATTATCAAAAAGGTGAAGTCTTTAATACGATAAATGCTAATCATTATAAATATTTGGGCTGGCTCATGTTTTTTGATGCGCTTCTTGCAAAACCGCTCAGTGAAACGCTCATGATGCTTGGTGTTACATTTTCAAATCCTGCAGGTCATCGCTATATTACGCTTACTTTTGGAACACCTAATATAGAAGTTCTCTTTTCTGGCATTCTTGTGATTGTTATTTCTTGGGTAATGGTAGAAGCGAGCAAACTTCATAATGAACAACAATTCACAATATAATGGAGGATTTTATGGGTATTATTGTGAATCTTGATGTGATGTTGGCCAAAAGAAAAATGAAATTGCAAGATTTGGCTGAGTTAATTGGTATTACGATCCAAAATTTATCGATTTTAAAAACTGGCAAGGCGAAGGCCATTCGCTTTTCAACGCTTGAAAACATTTGTGAACATTTAAAATGTCAGCCTGGGGATATTTTAGAATTTAAAAATGATGGGAATCTATCATGAGAGTTTTATTATCTATTTTATTAAACGTTGTCTTTTCGTTGAAGTTGGTCAGTGCATCAGAATCTAATGAAATAACACCCTATAAATTTACCAATAGAGAAGACATACCTTCTTATAATATTCCGCCTTCTTCACGGTTTAAAACAAAACGTTTGGATGAAAATACAGCTGATATTATTTACTATTTAAGTAAACCATCCGTAAACAATTACCCTATTGCTATTATGTGTGGTGGATCTTCAACCAAAGATAATATCGAAAGTATTATCCATTTTCATCGCTATTTCTTAAAAGAATTTCTTGATTTAGGCGCAGGCGTTTTAACGCTAGAACAATGGGGTGTTGATGGCAATAAGATTAACGAAAAAGGATTCATGGATCATTACACACGATCACAACGTTTAAAAGATCATAAGACAGTAATTAATCATTTAAAAACGAATCCACCAAAAGGATGGAATGAAAAAATAATTTTCTTTGGGGTTTCAGAGGGCGGCCCAATAGTAACAAGTCTTACAGAAGATTATCCAGAAATTAGTATTGCGACGATGAATTGGTCAGGTGCGGGTGACTGGTCATGGCGCGAAGAGCTTTGGATATTCACACAACAATTACTTGTTGAAAATCCTGAATGTCTTCATCATATTAAATTAAGTGATTGTTGTATTTGCTCAGAAGATATTAAAGCACGAAAAAATTATGACACACGTATGAATATTATTATACGCAATCCAAATGTTGATCAAAATTTTTTAGGGATGAGCTATAAATATCATGCTGATGCTTTACTTTATCCTTTGCCAGATTACAAAAAGATACGCACACCATTTTTGGTTGTCGCTGGTGCACAAGATACGATTATTCAATCGAGTGATGCCTTTGTGCAAAAAGCAAAAAACGTTGGTGCAAATATAACCTATTTACGTGTTCCGGATATGGATCATTACGTTCGAAAAAGACCAGATATTATCCAAAAATCATTTAAGTGGTTAGAATCCTGCTTAAAAAACACAAAATGAATCAATCATTAAAGTCATAACGCCCCGGCAAAGCCGGGGGCTTGACGGTATTTAGCAGTCTTAAAGACTGCCGGGTTGATTTAAACGACTAGAATTCACCTGGTTCATCCGAACCTCGGTCGTCAAGCTGCTCTTGCTGTTTGATGTAAGACT
>JAUXUR010000045.1 GCA_030680745.1 Alphaproteobacteria bacterium | reverse complement strand
GATTGATGCGTCGCTTCGGCACTCAGATCCTCATGTATGAAGAATACACTGTGGTCTTCCGTGCCGAATCTTCTATCACGAGCCTCACATTAGCGAGTTTCGAAAGAATTCTATATATGGACAGATTTTTATTAAGTTTGTTCATAAAAACACGCTTTTAAATTCGGGTACTTTACCTGTAAGATCATATTATTTTTTTCTTACTTTTTGGAATTCATAAGGTGTACAATGTAAATCAACATCCCCCTTTGTTATCAGGCAACATCATGAAACGTTTAGTACAATTTTTTAATCCATTAGCGTTTACACCCAAAATATGGACTGTTTTAAAAGAAGGCTATAAATTTAACCATTTTAAAGCAGATTTTATGGCAGGGTTGACAGTTGCGATTGTTGCGCTTCCTTTATCTATGGCACTTGCGATTGCGTCTGGGTCAACACCTGATAAAGGCATCATAACCGCTATTATTGCAGGGTTTCTAATTTCCTTTTTAGGTGGATCGCGTTATCAAATTGGCGGCCCCACAGGCGCCTTTGTTGTCATTGTTTATCATATTATTGAAAGCCATGGATATGATGGTCTTTTAATAGCCACGATCATGGCGGGTGTTTTACTGATTATCTTTGGGCTTTGCAGATTTGGAAGCATCATTAAATATATTCCTTTTCCGGTTATTACAGGTTTTACGGCCGGCATTGCCGTTATTATTTTTTCAAGTCAAATTAAAGATCTTTTAGGGCTACAAATTACAAAATTACCTGGTGATTTTATACCCAAATGGGAAATGTATTTTAAAAAAATAGATACGGTGCATTTGCCAGCCATTGCCCTTTCGCTTATCAGTTTAGCCCTTTTGTTTTTGGGCCGCCATTTTTGGCCAAGGGGTCCTTATTTTTTAATTGTGGTTACATTCGGTGCCCTTTGTGTTTGGTTTTTTAATTTACCAGTGGCCACAATCGGTACTGAATTTGGTGTTATTTCATCAAGTCTACCCCAACCATCTTTGCCTGATTTCACCTGGAGCAAATGCATAACATTACTGCCCTCAGCCTTTACCATCGCGTTTTTAGCAGGGATTGAATCATTATTATCGGCGGTCATTGCCGATGGTATGACGGGTGCACGTCATCGATCTGATGCCGAACTTATCGCTCAAGGTATTGCTAATATTGGATCAGCTTGTTTTGCGGGATTACCTGCAACAGGGGCCATAGCGCGCACAGCTACAAATATTAGGGCAGGCGCAAGAAGCCCCATAGCAGGCATGTTGCATGCAATTTTTTTATTGTTGATGATGTTGCTTGTAGCGCCTTTAGCACAATGGTTACCCTTAGCATCACTTGCAGCCATTCTTGTTATAGTTGCACTAAATATGAGTGAGATTGAAAATTTTAAATTTATTTTTAAAGCACCAAAATCTGATATTTTAATTCTAATTTTAACTTTTTTGCTGACTGTATTTGTAGATTTAACCTTTGCTATTTCGATTGGCATTATTTTGTCATCCTTGCTTTTTACACGCAGAATGAGTGAACTGGCTATTATTAAAAATATTAACAAGTCGCTAAAGGACGATGATGAAAATCAAGAAATTTCAAAACATTTTGGTAAAAATATTCCTAAAAATGTTGAAATTTATAAAATTCAAGGTCCTTTCTTTTTTGGTATGACAATTCCAATGAAAGATTTAATTGATCGTATGGATCAAGGTGTCGAAATTTTAATTTTAAGAATGCGCGACGTGCCAATGATTGATGCCTCGGGCCTTGCGCGATTGAATGATTTTTTTTTGCACGCTGAAGCTTGTAATGTCACGATTATATTAAGCAGCGTTCAGGATAAAGTAAAAAAACTTATTCAAAATATTGAGATGAACCATAAAGATAATATATATTTTTCCTCAGATTACGCTGAAGCCATAGATATTGTTTTTAATCTTTCCTTAACCACAAAAAATGTTAGTTAATATTGTTCAAGAAAAAAATCTATGTTACAATTGATTAGATAAGAACCAAACAAAAAAAAACTCAGGAGGACTAAATGAAAACAAAATTATGTCTATCTCTAGCTTTTGCGACAATATTAATGACATCAAGCTTTTCTGCATTTGCAGATCAAGCACAAAGATTTAAAGTCGATCATAATGCAAAACATGATGACGTTAATCATGCCGATACTAAAGGTGTTGTAACATTATTTCAAGCACAACAATATAAAGTGCTCCCTAACAATAAAATGGTGCCAATAGGAAAGTTACGAACTAATGTGCATGTAGCTGCTACTGATGAATTGCATTCTGATCCTAATCTAGAAAAGAAAGTTGTAGAAGGTCTTGCTGATGATCCTGCAACGCTTAGTATTTTTTCGACTTTAGCATCTGTTGCAAGTAAAGTTGTTAGTACGGTTGCTTCTCATGCTAGCACTCTTGTAAGTAGTGCTATAGGTGTTGTTAAAGGACTCGTATCTAATCCTGGTGTTCAACAAGCTGCAAAAGAAGCTGTTGTAGGTGGAGCTATTTCCACGGCACTTGCTGTTGGAACCTCTGTTTTATTACCATCGAAAACAACACCAGCACCAGCAGATCCAAACGCACAGCCAGCACAATAGGCTAAACTTTCAATAAAAGAATTTATAAATATCTTTTATTAAATCTAAAAAAAGAGGGTCTATTTAGTATTTATTTAGACCCTTTTTTATATTCTATAGTCAATAGACTTGAGGCGTAGACAAGAAAGAACGAGCGAATTGTATCCTTATATACACGAGCGAGGCATGACGATGTTTCCTTCCAATGTCTATCGACTATAAGCAAAAAATTTCTTTTTTACATTTTTTAGATCACTATCTGAACGAATTTCTACAAATTGAACCTTAGGATATTCTTTTTGAAATTTTGTAAGTTGATATTTTACACGTTCTTCGAAATGCCACATATATTTTAATAAACACCAACGAATATTTTCTGGGCAACCAAAGGCGCGATCTTCACTATTTTCTTTTTTCGTTAAAAAGCGTTTAAGAACGCGCCAATAACAAGTCAATTTTGGGTAATTGAAATATAAAACAAGATCGGCATTTTTATATCGTATTTCTAAAGATTTTGTATTATTGCCATCAATAATCCAACGATCTGTTTCAACAATTGATTGTTGAATGTCTAAAAATTCTTGATAATCGCGCTCCACCCAATTCGGTAGATAAAAATGACGATCCAGATGATGTACAGGAATGTTCGTTAATTTTGAAAGCATGCGCGCAAAAGTAGATTTCCCGCCACCAGGTCTGCCAAAAATCATAATTTTTGAAGGAAGAATCAATGACATTATTGTATTTCTTTTTTTTGTAACGCCTTAGGAGGGAGAAAATTTAGGCCTCTCCCCTCCTACGCCCCGCGGCTTGACCGCGGGGTCCATAGTGAAAAAGGATAATTTAAATATTTAACGAATCTTTTCAAATGCCTTATGGATTACATGGGTTTTGCCGGGGGAAGTGGAAAAGGGGAGTCTTGAGGCGTTACCTTTTTTGCAAGGTGTTTAAACATAATATAAAAAAGCTTTAAAAAAGTCAAAATTAACTTTAAATTTAATCTTTCATATGTTCTAGGTCTTAAAAAATGACGTTTAAAATGAATCACGAAAAAACAAATCAACAGATTACCATTCAGAAAACAATTATAGAAAAAATAGTAAAGTTGGTGTTTCCAAAATCAAAATTATTATCTTATGAAGTTATTTCAGGTGGTTGCGCTAATTTAAATATCAAAATTATGTTAGATGATGTTAACGCGCCATATATTTTAAGAATTTATATGCGGGACAAGGATGCAGCTTTTCGCGAACAAAAAATTGGGAATTTGCTTAAAGATATCGTTCCTATACCCCAAATTTATGCCATTGGTGATTATAATGATTATCGTTTTGCAATTGTTACCTTTATAAAAGGTATGACATTAAGAGATCTTTTGTTAAGTAATACACCGCACGATATAAAAAGCCTAATGACAGAAGCAGGTTTCTATCTATCAAAAATACAAAAAATTCAATTTGAATCTGCAGGTTTTTTCGATAAAGATCTTAATGTCATGCCTTTTGATGCAGAAAATACCGAGCATGATTTTATAAAGAAATGTTTAAAGAACACGATTGTTTTAAAACATATTGGCGATGAAAATTGTGCAAAAATAGCCTATTATGTTGATGCATATAAAGATGAACCAATAGATCTTAATGAAAAAAGTCTTGTCCATGGCGATTATGATCCTGCCAATATTTTAGTTGATCTTATTGATAATCATTGGAAAATTACGGGCATTTTGGATTGGGAATTTGCTTTTTCTGGATCTTTTCTTCAAGATATCGCTAATATGTTGCGTTATGCACATCATATGCCCACGATTTATGAAGAATCCTTTTTACAAAGCTTAAAACAAAATAACGTGATTCTTCCTAAAAATTGGCGTATAAAAACACATTTACTTAATATTGGATCATTGTTAGATTGTTTTATTAGGCACCCAGCTGAGGAACGTCCCAATCAATCGGCTGATATTGTAGACCTTATTACATTTTTTATTCATAAATTGGATGAATTTCATGAAAAAACACATTGAAGTCGTATCGTATAATCCAGAATGGCCCTTAATGTTTGAAGCTGTTGCCACGAATATACGTGAAATTTTGGGTGATAATTGCGTTGCTATTCATCATATTGGCTCAACATCGGTTAAAGGGCTTACTGCAAAACCAGTGATTGATATTATCATGGCTGTCAAAGATCGAGAAAAAGCAATTATTTCTCTTGAATCTTTGGGTTATTTATATAAAGGGGAATACAATATCCCCATGCGTTTATATTTTAATAAAAAGAAACCGATAGATGTGAATCTTCATGTTTATGAAGAGAATCACCCCGAAATAGAACTTAATCTTTTGTTTAGAGATTACTTACGTGATCACCACGAGTCCATGAATGCATATGCATTTCTTAAGACTAACCTTTTAAAAAATCCCTCTTCTTTTGAGAAAAACAAAGCATCTTTTACAGGGTATAATTTAGGTAAAGATGATTTTATTCGCACTATATTAAAGCAAGCTGGATTTAACCGAATTAGATTCATGCGTTGTATGCATCATACAGAAATTGAGACCGCTAAACTATTTCGCCAAAAATACTTCTTTGATAAAATACCAATAGAAGATCCTTACCTTTGGACCTTTGATCATAAAGATAATGTTCACTTTGTTCTTTATAAAGGCGTTGACATTATTGGGTATGCTCATATTCAATTTTGGCCAGATGCGAAAGCCGCTTTACGCATCATTGTGATTGATGAAATACATCGGCATAAAGGGTATGGAAGCGAATTTTTGATTCTTATTGAAAAATGGCTTAAACAACAAAATATCAAGATATTGCATATCGAGTCGTCGCCTGAGGCTTACCCTTTTTATTGCAAGCATCATTATAATAAAATGCCTTTCGCGGATCCTGAAAATCACGAGGATTCCATACAAGAAATGTGCAACAATGATATAGCAATCGGAAAAAAATTTTAATAAGGGTACCATAGTCGATAGACATTGGAAGGATACATCGTCTCGCCTCACTCATGTATATAGGGATACACTTCGTTCGTTGTTCCTTGTCTACTCCTCAAGTCTATCAACTATATAAATAAATTAAGCACTTCTAGGAAAAGCATCCAATTGACGCAAGGCTTCACCCACGACAAGCGCACAAGATATTGCAACATTTAAAGAGCGTGCATTTGGATTCATTGGAATTGCAAGTCTTAAATCTGCTTTTTCATGAATGTCGATTGGCGCACCTTTACTTTCACTGCCCAAAACCAAATCATCAAAAGGCGAAAAATCACATTTCGTGTACACTACATCTGATTTAGTTGTTAAAAGTATCAAACGTCTATTTGTATCTCGTTGTTTCAGATAAACATCCCAGGACATATGTTTTTTCACATTGACTTGATCAAGGTAATCCATACCAGAGCGTTTTAATTTGGCATCATCCCAGACAAAGCCGCAAGGCTCAATAATATCAACGGTAAGATTTAAGCAAGCAGCAAGTCTTAAAATTGTACCTGTATTTTGAGGAATGTCAGGTTGGTAAAGTACTATATGCATAAACTCACTCCTTAATAATGACATACTACTCAAATTATGAGGTAAAGTCTAGAAAGAGCGAGAACCGGAACGGAATGTACTTCTTCGTACATGAGTACAGGAATGCGCAGGCCTGACGACGAATTTGCCCATAATTTGAGTAGTAATACGTCTTTGCAACAGTTTGATTTTATCTTACAGATAATACCTAATTTTTTGTTGCTTTACAGCTGAAAAAAAAAGACAATTCACTTACCATTAGAAGCTTTAAAGAGCTTAGTTTCAGGAGAAGGGTATGTTAATGAAGCGCGAAATTGATCCTACTGAAAAAATACAAGAAACGAAAAGAGATTTTCTTTATTTGACGACTGCTGCGATGGGCGCTGTTGCAGCAGGTGCTGCTATTTGGCCTTTTATTGATAGCATGAATCCTGCAGCCGATGTTCTTGCATTATCGACAACAGAAATTGATATTTCTCAAATTGCTGTAGGTCAAGCAATCACAGCAATGTGGCGTGGTAGTCCGGTTTTTATTCGCAGACGCACAGAAGAAGAAATTAAAATAGCGCGCGCTGTTGATATTAAAACATTGCCTGATCCTGAAAAAGACGAAGATCGCACGAAAAAAGACAAAGATGAATGGCTTGTTCTTGTAGGTGTTTGCACCCATTTGGGTTGTGTGCCTGGCAATAAAGCAAGCGATTCTAAAGGCGATTTCGGTGGCTGGCTATGTCCTTGTCATGGCTCGCATTACGATACGTCTGGTCGTATTCGTAAAGGTCCAGCGCCTCATAATCTTGCAATTCCACCTTATCAATTTACCAATGAAAAAACACTATTGATTGGTTAGAAGGAAATCTTAAATGTCAGGTATACAAACTTTAGAACCCGAGACAAAATGGGGTCGATTTCAAAACTGGGTCGATGATCGTTTACCCATCTTTACGTTTATGCGTCATTCATTGGAAGAATACCCGACGCCTAAAAATTTAAGTTATTGGTGGAATTTTGGCTCGCTTGCAGGTGTTTGCCTTGTCGTTATGATGCTGTCTGGCATATTTTTAGCGATGTATTATACACCCCATTCCCAACACGCTTTTGAAAGTGTTGACCGTATTATGCGAGACGTGAATCATGGATGGCTTTTGCGTTATATCCATATGAACGGCGCCTCTATGTTTTTCATCGTCGTCTATCTGCATATGTTCAGAGGCCTTTATTACGGTTCATATAAATCACCGCGCGAATTATTATGGATTTTAGGCGTTGTTATCCTTCTTTTAATGATGGCTACAGCTTTTATGGGTTATGTATTGCCTTGGGGGCAAATGAGCTTTTGGGGTGCGACGGTTATTACTAAACTGGTTGCTTCTTTCTTCCCGGGACTTGAAAATGGTATTTTACAGCTTCTTTGGGGTGATTTTTCCGTTAGCAATGCAACTTTAAATCGTTTTTTCTCGTTACATTACCTTTTACCTTTCGTTATTGTTGGCGTTGTCATCCTTCATCTTGTAGCACTTCATAAACATGGATCGAACAATCCTTTGGGGATTGATTTAAAAAATCCTAAAGAAAAAATTCCTTTTCATCCTTATTACACGATCAAAGATTTTTTTGGTTTGGGCGTCTTTTTCTTAGTCTTTTTATCGATCGTATTTTACGCGCCTGAATTCTTTAACGAGCCTGATAATTATATTCCCGCAAATCCAATGGTGACACCACCTCACATTGTGCCTGAATGGTATTTCCTACCCTTTTATGCCATTGTACGTTCTATTCCTTGGCGTTGGGGGGGCATCTTCTTAATGTTTGCCTCTATCCTCATTCTTTTTGTTTTACCTTGGCTTGATCGTTCAAAAGTAAGAAGTGGTACTTTTAGACCAATATTTAAAATTTCCTTTTGGATCTTTTTGGCCAATTGTTGCGTTCTTGGGTATATGGGTGCTTTACCAACAGATGGTCATACATTTGGATTACCCAACATCTTGATTAGCCAAATTGCAACTTTTTATTATTTCTTCCACTTCTTGGGTGTTCTTCCTCTTTTGGCGAAATACGAAAAAACGTTGCCATTGCCCACAAGTCTTGGCACACCTGCGTTAGGAGCTAAAAATGTTTAAAAAAACAATCCTATTGATGTTTTTAGCTTTTATGTCGCTACAGGCTTTTGCAAGTGATGCGGAACATCCACCCAAAATGAATTGGTCATTCCAATCAATTTTTGGTACCTATGACCGTGCTGCTTTACAACGTGGATTTCAGGTGTATCACGAAGTTTGTGCCGCATGTCATTCACTCAATCACTTAGCTTATCGTCATTTGGCTGGTATTGGGTTCACACCTGAAACAATTAAGGCTTTGGCTGCCGAAAAAGAAATACGTGACGGCTTTACTGAAGAAGGTGAAATTTTCAAACGTCCAGGCATTGCAGCGGATCATATAGCGCCACCTTATATTAATGAAAAGGCAGCAAAGGCAGCTAATAATGGTTCATTACCGCCAGATTTATCGTTAATCGTCAAAGCGCGTGCCCATGGGCCAGATTATCTTCATGCAATTCTCACTGGATATGCAGAACCACCAAAAGAAGTTCAGTTAGGCGAAAATATGCATTACAACAAATATTTTGCAGGACGCCAAATCGCAATGATTGCGCCTCTTCACGAAGGTATGGTGAATTATACGGATGGAACGCCTACCAATGTTGAGCAATATGCAAAAGATGTTGTAACCTTCCTAACATGGGCAGGTGATCCCAAAATGGAAGAACGTAAAAGCACAGGCTTTAAGGTCATGTTTTTCCTTATTATTCTAACGCTTTTTATGTTTTTCACTAAAAGACGTGTATGGCGGAATATCAAAGATTAATATACCCTTCTTTTTTCAAACTGTGGAGGGCGTCAGATTTCGGGATTCACCATGCTCATGTATGAAGAGATACACTCCGCGTGATTCACCACTCATCTTTCTACCCACATTTTGAAACCGATCGGGTATATACGCACAAAAGATATAATTTTCTTTCGAATGTTTCCCTGAACCAATGAGAACCTATTGGGCTTGAATGCGGATTCAGGGTGCAGAATTGATTATGGTTGAAAACTATAACCTATTACCAATACGCTAAATAAGTTTGCATCCTCATATTATCCTGATATGATTGATCATCATTAAAAAAACACGTTTAAAATTAGGGTAGAAAATGAGCGCTTTTGGAAATTCACCCATCTTATTTAACAATAGTCCGTTAATGAAAGCATTGCAGACGTCCGCATCGGCCATGAAAGTCCAGATGTCAAGACTTGAAGTTGTTGCCCAAAATTTAGCTAATGCCCATACAACGGGTACAAATGCCAAAGAAAACCCTTATACGCGTAAAACGATTAGCTTTAAATCTGATGTTGACAGACGCACAGGCGTTCATCGTGTCAGCGTAAAAAAGATTGGTGTTGATTCAACGCCTTTTGGTGAAGAATATGATCCAGGTCACCCTGCAGCGGACGAAAACGGTATGATCAAATTACCGAATGTGAATCGTCATATTGAATTAAAAGATATGAATGAAGCCATGCGCGCGCACCATGTAAATATGAGTATGATTAAAATCATTCGTGAAATGTTTGAAAAAACAATTGGGATTATGTCTAAGACTTAACCTTTCCTGCAATAGAAGTGTGTAGTTACAACAAAATATAAAACGAGACTCAAAAATGGCTATTACTCCCATTACATCATCGCAAATCCCATCAATTTCTGACCTTAATATTGGGGCCACAAGGGATATTAATCAACATTCAGGTTTTGGAAATATGGTTTCAGAAGCTGCTCAAAGCCTCAGGCAGGATGGACACGCATACGAAATAGAAAGTGCAAAATCAATCAAAGGTGCTGGAAATGAAATTGATTTAGCAATCGTTTCTGCAAACCTTGAAACAAGTTTAAAAGCAGTGCGGGAAACTTTAAGTACAGCAACTGCTACGTTTAAAGAAATATACCATATTCAAGCGGGTTAATTTCTAAAAGATGATCGCAGAATGACGCAATTAGAAATTATAGAGATATCACGGCAATCCATTTGGGTGCTGCTTAAAGTATCAGCCCCTGTCCTTATCATTGCGCTTATTGTTGGTTTTTCTGTATCGCTTCTTCAAGCATTGACGCAAATGCAAGAAATGACATTGTCTTTTGTACCTAAAATCATCCTTATCTTTTTATCCCTTATTCTTTTAATGCCTTATATGATTTCAACGCTTAAGGAATATACCGAGCATCTATATGCGCTTATACTTAAATCTGGTTAAAAGTGGCCTAATACATACTAGAAAGTAAGTTTTTGTCTGATTTTTTTGCAACTCAGTTTTATTATTATCTTCTTGTAGCCTTTAGACTTTTTCCTATTTTTCTTTTTGCGCCTGGTTTTGGTGAAAAGTTTGTTTTACCTCAAATACGCGTTTTTATGACAATTCTTGTGGCAATTTTTGTTCAACCATTGGTTCAAGATTATTTGCCAGCACAACCAATTCACTTTTTTGGACTCGTTTTACTGTTAAGTGGCGAATTAGCCATTGGATTATTCTTAGCTTTTATTTCTAGATTATTTATCTATTTGCTTGAATCTGCTGGCGCTATCATTGCCCAAGTCATTGGCTTTTCAAATGCATTGTCTAATTCACCCGTATCAGCGCAACAAGCTTCAATCATAAGTGCCTTTTTATCCTTAACAGGTTTATTATTGATTTTTACGTTGTCTTTACATCACTTATTTATATACGGAACAATTGATAGTTATGCTATTTTTAAACCAGGTTTTTTACCACCATTAGCAGAATTTTCGGATCATTTTGTTCAAATGGTTTCAAAAACATTTAAACTTTCTGTTTATTTTGCGGCACCTTTTTTGGTGGTTAGTCTTATTTTTTATCTTGGCATGGGTATTTTGTCCCGGCTTGTGACACAAATTCAAATTTTCTTTATTGCTGCACCTTTACAACTTTTAATAGGTACATTTGTCTTATTTTTATGTTTAGCAACTTTATTTTCATGGTATGAACTTCAGATAAAAGAAAATTTAGGTCAAGTATGGAGGGGATAGATGGCTGAAGATCAAGATGAATCCCAGAAAACCGAGGAGCCGACCCCGAGGCGACTCGAAAAATCAAAAGAAGATGGTAAATCACCGCATTCGAAAGACCTTAGTCATTTTGTGATGTTATTTGCTGTAGGTCTTTTAATCGCTTTTTATTTCCCTTTTTTAGCACAAAAACTTCAAAATATTTTACGTTTATTTATTGAATCTTCTCATGAACTTTATTTGTCTTCACTTTCAAGTATTATTCTTGAAATAGCTTTTTGGGTCGCAACACCTTTAGTCACGCTTTTAATAATCGCTTTATCATTAGGATTTTACGAAAATAAATTTCATTTTTCAATGAAATCAATTGTGCCCAAATTAGAAAAAATTTCTCTATTTAAAGGAATGAAGCGCATATTTTCGTTGAAAAACTTGGTTGATTTTATTAAAAGCCTGACATATGTCATTGTATTAATGTCAGTTGTTTCAATGATTGTTTATGACGCTGTTTTAAAATCAGAAAGTTTTATTTGGTATAGTTTAATTGATCTTGTTCATTTTTTTTATGAAAATATAATAACATTATTTATTATTACTATTTGCATTGTTGTTGTTGTCGCTATTCTAGACGTTTTTTACCAACGTTATGAATATTTAAAATCACTACGTATGACAAAACAAGAAGTTAAGGATGAGCATAAAGAATCTGAAGGGGATCCTCTTATTAAATCTAAAATAAGACGTATCCGTATGGAGCGCATCCGCAACAGAATGATGGCCAATGTACCTAAAGCTGATGTTATTATTACAAATCCAACCCATTACGCGATTGCTTTAAAATACGAACATACAAAAATGAATGCACCTGTTGTCGTTGCAAAAGGACAAGGATATGTTGCTGCAAAAATTCGCGAATTAGCGGAAGAACATCATATTCCGCTTGTAGAAAACCCGCCATTAGCACGTGCTTTATATACAATCGAACTGGATCAAGAAATACCCTTAGAGCATTATAAAGTAGTTGCTGATATTATTGTTTACGTCATGAAACTTAAAAACAAATTACCTAAAATGTAAAAAAACATTTTTACTCATTTATTATTTTTTGTTTTATAGGAAGTTAAACTAGGCTCTGATTTTATTTCTAACAAATTGTTATTAATTTTAAATTCATCGAGATTACTTTCATACTCATTGATTAATAGCATAAATTCTTTTTGATATTTATCTTTTGTAACATAACTAAGCATATGTCTCATTTCAGCAATAACAACATTAAATTGAACGATAATATCTTTTTGTGTTTCTTTAAGATTGCTATTGGCAAGAGCTGATTTATAATATTCTAGGGAGGTTTTCAAAAGACATGTAATGGCAGTTTTAATTTTTCGATCAAAATTATATAAAATGGAGTAATTTTTAGTAGCTTCAATATTTAAAAATTTCTTTTTATATTTTTTAGGAATAATCGTATAGTTGAATTCATTGAATTTAAAAAAAAAATTTTTTCCATTTTCGAGCAAAACATCGCCAATTTCTAGTAATATGTCTACATTGATATTTTCAGCTTTATAATTAAAATCGATTATTTTTTTAGGTAAAAAATTATAATTAATTAAAAAATATTCTTCATCAACAGATAATAAAGAGTTTTTTATTATTTCATCAGTCAACGAGGAATAAATGTTATTTACATATAATATACTTAAAAAAATTAATAAATTAAGTTTTAAAAAAAGAGATTTTTTTTTAAAACTAAAATAATTAAATATGAACATATTTCATCTTCCTTTAAAGATAATTTATCCGCTTAATGCTATAGGAACAATATGAAAAAATAAAAAAAATATAATGATTTCTTTTATTTATCATGCATATAATGCTTTTTGAAAAGATCAAGAAGCTATCACATAATTTTATTATATATGAAGAAACAAGTATACATCATATTCAACTAAGGAAACTATGTGTCAATCCATCTAATTTATTAAGTAAAAACATAGTGTAAATTTTAAATAAAATAGACTTCTTTCGAAACTCGCTAATGCGAGTGATAGAAGATTCGGCACGCAAGGCCGTTCTGCATTCTTCATACACAAGGATCTAAGTACCGAAACGACGCATCAATCGGCCACAGTAGTAGAGTTTCGAAAGAAGTATAATTAAAATAAGTATTACAAATCACATTTCATAAACAAACAGCTTGCTCCATTTGAATAATCAATTCGTTCAAAATCACAAACATATCCTAAATTTTCATAAAATTTTGATGCTTTTTGGAAAGACATTGTGGCAATGCTTGCCATAGAGCATCCAATTTCACGCCCATAATCATGGACTTGCCGCATTAATGTTGTGCCCAAACCTTGATTTCGATATTCTTCATGAACCCAAAGCTGATCTGCGTATATGCTTCCATAAATAACAGAACCATTACAGCCAGCGATTATGTTATCCTTTGCGTCACGCATAAAAAAAGCAAAAGAATAAGCCTTTTCCTGAATGCCTTTTTTTTGTGCATCCTCATTAATCTTTTGAGTCAGAAAATCAATATCCTGACTCTTTGGATTTAAAGTAAATGTGGTATCGAACGACATTTTAAGGTTGCAATCCAATATAGACATCTAAAATTGTGTTAAGTGGATTCATCGCACGCTCGTCATAAATTTCAAAATCTGTATGGTAATTTCTTTTACCGCCTAAATCTTTATCACTCATTAACCAAATTTTTTGCCAAGCATTAATAACACTTGCAGGCATTGGGCCTGGTTCTGTCGTAAACTTAGTATAATGTTGGGCTGGAATTTTTAATCCGCTTAATGAATCTGGTATTGATTCTAAGCTTGTGACTTCTTCGCCTACAAAAAATGTATAATCTGCTGTGTAATCGCCTGCATATTCAGTATAGGCACAAAATGTACGATTAGGCGTTTCGCTTTTTTCAAATTGACGATTAGGTATCTTAAGATAGATTTTTTCTTGAAAATATTGACCTACAAGTTGCATAATTTTTGAGGTCAATGGATTAATTTCGTTTGCTAAATTCGTACGCGCTTTAAGGCCAATCAATTGAATCTCGCCTAGATTTATTGATGATTTTTGCATTTTTTATCCTTTATAAATATGCCGAGGAAAATACTTCCAAGTGGATGTTATCAAAAAACAAACCAAAAATAAAGAACAAAAAGAGAACAAAAATAATTTTTGCTCCTTAAACGTTGCACCTCTATATTGTTATCGTTTTTGGTTAAGAAAAAAATAAGAAGCAAAACGTAGCATCTTCCTACATAAAAAACGAATGACACTCTAATTAACTAAATATGGAAAATATTATATAGCTGTTTTAGTCTCAAGTAAAAAAAATAAAGAAGTTAAAAGACTATCTGTTAAGGCATATTTATCGGGTAAAGAAAATCAGCATCTTTAATAGCATCAAGCATTTCGCGCAAGTTTTGTGCTTGAGGTGTTAAAGATTCTTCTTTATCTGATTCCATTTCAATTAAATTTTTATTAAGTTTTTCAAGATCTAATGTCGACAGCACGACAACTTCTTCAGCAAGAACAGTGCATTGATTGGGTGTAACATCAGCAAAACCGGATTTTACGTAAAGCCTTTCTTTGCGCTTACCATCTTTATAAATGCCAATTAGTCCAGGCTTAAGACTCGTCACAAAAGGCGTGTGGTCATGTAAAACACCGAAATAACCGTCTTTACCAGGAATCACAACCATGTCCACATCGTCTGAAAAAAGTGATTTTTCAGGTGAGACAAGATCAAAATGAATTTTGGCCATTGGTTTTTTCCTTTTTAATGGTTTAGCGTCTTATCAGGTTATATAAAAATACGTCCGTCATTGAGTACTCTTTTTTCATTCGTTATTCTGAAGAGCGAGACCGCACCCCTCTAATCGTCATTGCGAGGGACCAAGTCCCGTGGCAATCTAAAAGCTATCTGAACGCCCATTTTAGATTGCCGCGCGTCTTAGACGCTCGCAATGACGAACCACCGCCTCTTTTTTTTAGGGGAGGTGTGGCGATCTCAATTTTCCAGAGAGATTGCCACGGAGCCCCTTTTAAATTTGGGCCCCTCGCAATGACGGATGGCAGTTGTCATTCCTTTTAAGTCCACCCTTTTTAGGTGGTGGGCAACTCGCAATGACGGAAATACTAGATTTCCTACAAGGCTAATTTCAAAGCTCGAGCATATAGTTGATAGACTTGAGATTCAGACAAGGAGTAACGCGCGAAGTGTATACTTCATACATGAGCAAGGCACGACGCAGTATCAATCCAAGTCCATCAACTATTATCAAGCAGCTTCTGCTATAGAAGAGGCCAGTTGACGTGCTTTTTCAATCGCTTCATCAATAGTACCAACCATATAAAACGCAGATTCTGGAATATCGTCATAATCGCCTTTAACGATACCCTTAAAACCACGAATCGTTTCTTCCAAAGGCACAAACACACCTGGTTTGCCTGTAAAGACTTCAGCCACATGGAATGGTTGTGACAAGAAACGTTGAATCTTACGGGCGCGACTCACGACAAGCTTATCTTCTTCAGACAATTCATCCATCCCCAAGATCGCAATGATATCTTGAAGGGATTTATAGGTTTGAAGAACGCGTTGTACTTCACGTGCAATGCTGTAATGCTCATCACCCACAATCCGAGGATCAAGCACACGTGATGTTGAATCAAGCGGATCCACAGCTGGATAAATCCCAATCTCAGCAATTTGACGATTCAACACAGTTGTTGCGTCCAAATGCGAGAAAGCCGTTGCAGGTGCAGGATCAGTCAAATCGTCGGCAGGCACATAAATCGCTTGCACAGATGTGATCGATCCGCGTTTTGTTGTCGTAATACGTTCCTGCAATGTACCCATGTCGGTCGCAAGCGTTGGTTGATACCCCACAGCAGATGGGATACGACCAAGCAACGCTGACACTTCAGAACCGGCTTGCGTAAACCTAAAGATATTATCAATAAAGAACAAAACGTCTTGCCCTTCATCGTCTCTAAAATATTCTGCGAGTGTCAACCCTGTTAGTGCGACACGTGCACGGGCCCCAGGTGGCTCATTCATTTGACCATAAACAAGGGCGGCTTTCGACCCAGGCCCATCAAGTTTTATAACACCCGAATCGATCATTTCATGATAAAGATCGTTTCCTTCACGTGTTCTTTCACCAACACCTGCGAAAACAGAAAACCCACCATGTGCTTTAGCAACGTTATTAATCAATTCCATGATCAAAACGGTTTTACCCACACCCGCACCACCGAATAGACCAACTTTACCCCCTTTTAAATAAGGGGCTAAAAGATCAACGACTTTAATCCCTGTGACCAAAATTTCGGATTCTGTTGCTTGTTCAGCGAAACTTGGCGCTTCGCGGTGAATAGGACTAGATTTTTTTGTAATTACTGGCCCACGTTCATCAATAGGTTCACCCACCACATTGATAATACGTCCTAATGTTTCAGGTCCCACGGGCACCGTAATAGGAATACCTGTGTCGATAACTTCCATGCCGCGGCTCATGCCATCGGTTGAATCCATGGCAATCGTACGAACAGTTTTTTCACCTAAATGCTGTGCCGTTTCAAGCACAACTTTACGGCCATCAACATTCACCGTTAAAGCATTTAAAATTTGAGGGAGATTATTTGCAAACTCAACGTCTACAACGGCTCCGATTATTTGAGAGACTTTTCCTTTATGCATTCATATCCTCCTATTAAAGCGCTTCTGCGCCAGATATCACTTCAATCAATTCTTTCGTAATAACAGCTTGTCTCGTTCTGTTATACTTAATACGTAATTGTTTAATCATATCGCCTGCATTGCGCGTTGCATTATCCATCGCGGTCATGCGTGCGCCTTGTTCACTCGCTGCATTTTCAAGCAATGCACCATATAATTGAACAGCAAGGCTTTTGGGTAATAATTCGTGAAGCAATTCTTCTTCATTTGGTTCAAAAGTATAAATCGCATCACCAATATCTGATCCCATAATTGAAGGCTGATTTTTTTGATCAACCAAAGCTGGAATCATTTGCTTGCGTGTCACAATTTGAGTCAATGCAGATTTAAACTGATTGAAAATGAGTGTACAAACATCTATTTCTTTTTCTTCGTACAAATCAATAATGCGTTTGGCAATCTTATCGGCAATCGCAAAAGTCACGCGAGGTTTTGCAATATCTTCAAAACCATCTAAAATCATCGAGCTAAATTCACGACGAAGCATATCTTTTGCCTTACGGCCAATCGTCAAAATGAAAACTTCTTTGCCTTTTGATTTTAAAGACTGAACCATACGTCGTGTGTCACGAATAATTGTCGCATTAAAACCACCACAAAGACCACGATCGGAAGACGCAACAATAACTAAATGACGTTCTTGCTTCCCAGTGCCTACCAAAAGTTTTGGTGCAGATTCAATATCCGTCACACCTGAGGCCAATGAATTCATCATCCCTAGCATTTTACGCGTGTAAGGACGGGATGCCTCAACATGGTCTTGCGCACGTTTAAATTTTGACGCTGCAACCATTTTCATGGCAGATGTTATTTTTTGTGTTGATTTAACACTTTCAATCCGGACGCGTAGATCTTTTAAATTTGCCATCTTTGTCCTTCCTTTTTCAAATTGTGGAGGCCATCAAAATCACGCAAATGTTTTGACAAAGCTCTCAAGAAAGGCTTTTAGTTTTTTCTCTACATCTTCGCTTAAAGCTTTTTGCTCACGAATCGCATTTAAAATTTCAGGTTCTTTAGCACGGATATCGCCCAATAACCCAGATTCAAAACGACTCACTTCAGTCACTGGAATTTTATCCAAATAACCTTTAACACCCGCATAAATCGAAATCACTTGTTCTTCGATAGATAAAGGTGAATATTGTGCTTGTTTCAAAAGCTGCGTCAATCGTTGACCGCGATTTAAAAGTTGCTGTGTTGATGCATCAAGATCTGACGCAAATTGCGAAAATGCTTCCATTTCACGGAATTGCGCTAGTTCTAACTTAATACTACCCGCTACTTGTTTCATCGCTTTAACTTGGGCGGCAGACCCCACACGGCTAACGGATAAACCAACGTTAATCGCAGGACGTACGCCTTTATAAAATAGATTCGTTTCCAAGAATATTTGACCATCCGTAATCGAAATCACGTTTGTCGGAATATAGGCAGATACGTCACCCGCTTGCGTTTCGATAATCGGCAATGCCGTCAATGACCCAGCGCCTGCTTTATCATTTAGCTTTGCAGCACGCTCTAGAAGACGAGAGTGAAGATAAAACACATCACCAGGATAAGCTTCACGTCCTGGTGGACGACGAAGTAAAAGTGACATCTGACGGTAAGCTACAGCTTGTTTGGACAAATCATCATAAACGATCAATGCATGCATTCCATTATCACGGAAATACTCACCCATCGCACAGCCAGAATAAGGTGCTAAGAATTGTAAAGGTGCAGGATCTGACGCTGTTGCTGCCACAATGATTGTGTAATCTAAAGCGCCACGTTCTTCGAGTGTCTTAACAATTTGTGCAACAGTTGATCGTTTTTGACCAATAGCTACATAGACGCAATATAATTTTTTAGATTCGTCACGACCTTCATTGATTTTTTTCTGATTTAAAATCGCATCAATCGCAATCGCTGTTTTACCTGTTTGACGATCGCCAATAATAAGTTCACGTTGACCACGTCCAATCGGTACCAATGAATCAATCGCTTTTAAACCTGTTTGCATAGGTTCATGCACTGATTTACGGCTAACAATCCCTGGGGCTTTAACCTCAATACGGCCTTGCGTCACATCTTTAAGTGGACCTTTGCCGTCAATGGGATTACCCAATGCATCGACAACACGCCCTAAAAGGCCGCGACCGACGGGCACGTCAACAATACGATTTGTTCTTTTAACAATATCGCCTTCATTGATGTCACGATCATCCCCGAAAATAACAACACCCACATTGTCTTTTTCAAGGTTTAACGCCATGCCTAATGTGCCTTTAGGGAAAGAAACCATCTCACCCGATTGAACATTATCAAGACCATAAACACGTGCAATACCATCGCCTATGGATAAAACTTGCCCAATTTCAGCAAGTTCTGACTCTGTTCCAAAATGCTTAATTTGCTCTTTTAAAACGGCTGTAATTTCAGAGGCGCGAATGACCATCAGCCTATCCCCTTCATATGTGATTGAACCCGATCGAGTTTAGATTTAAGTGAAGTATCCAACATTTGTGATCCAATTTTTACCACAAGACCTGCGATTAATTTTGGATCAATGGACATTTCGAGGAAAATTTCAGAAGCGAATTGTTTTTCAAATTGCGTCTTCAATTGTTGATGCTGCGCATCAGATAAAGATTGTGCCGATGTCACTTCGATAATCGGAATATGTTGTCTTGTTGCCAATTCTCTGGCGAACGAATCAACAATTTCATTTAATCCATATAATCTTGCATTTTCATTAAGAACTTGAACAAATTTTATGGTTAATGGCGTTATTTCAGCAATAACTAAAACTTTTGCTAAAAGATCATTAAGATGATTTTTTTGGTAAAGAGGATTAGATACAATTTGTTGAAATTGCTCAATATTCAATAATTCTTTTAGTTTTTGAACATCCGCACTGGCCTCAGAAAATAATTTATTTTCTTGAACCAGATCGAGATATGCCGACAGGTAACGTTCAAAAACGGGTGTTAATTTTTTTGCGCTCATTGCCACCTTTCCGTCCCCTATCCCCGTTATATTTAATATTTGTTTTACGTGTTGGTACCATAAGAAAAAGACTTTGTGAAGGGCCATTTTGTGTATTTTTTACACTAAGGTTAAAATCTATGCTAAAACCACACGAAACTTTGATTGCCGGAAGATACATTTCCAGGCATTATACCTCAAGAATGTTTGGATGTTTTAATTTATGTTTAGGCATTACCTCCTTAAAGTATGCAGAATTGGTGCAAAAATGAAGTTTTTAAATCTTGTTTTTTTCGGAAGTATGATAATGTTTACAGCTTGTTCTAAAGATCAACAGAATGATCCAATCGTAGCCATCGTGAATGGCGATAAAGTTTTTAAATCAACTTTAATGAATTTTATTCCCCCTAATAATCAAATTCAAAATATCGATCCCTATTTTGAAAATTTGCGTGAGCGCGCTATTAATGTAGAGCTCATCCACCAAAAAGCACTTCTCAATGTTAAAGCCGATGATACTGAGCTTGCTGAAGAATTAAATCGCATCAAAGAAGGCTTAATTTTAGAACAATATCGTAAAAAATTACTTGAAAAAGAATTGTCTGAAAAAGGCATTAAAGAAAAATACAAAAAATTTATTAAAGAAAACCCTGCAGAATCCGAAGTACGCGCACGTCATATTCTTGTTGAAAAAGAAGAAGACGCAAAACAAATTCTTGAGGAGCTTGAAAAAGGTGGCAGCTTTGAAGCTCTTTCAAACGCAAAATCAAAAGATAAAGCAGCCAATGCGCAAAAAGGCGATTTAGGCTATTTTAGACGTACAGACATGGTGAAACCTTTTGCTGATAGCGCTTTTGCCTTACGCGAAAAAATGATTTCTAAATTAGGTCGTGATCATTTTCATGAATCTACTGGCCTTCGTGATATTGTTAAAACCCAATTTGGTTGGCACGTGATTGAAGTTTTAGGCAGCCGCGAATCAAGCCATCCACCTTTAGAAGAATTAAAATCACAGCTTGAAGGCGAAGTTACAAAAGATACGATCGAAAAAGAAGTTGATCGCTTAAAAGAAAAAGCTAAATTTGAAATCCTACCTCTTCCTGCCAAAATAGAAGGAAAAGACGCCGAAAAAGACCCAATTCTTGTTAAAATAGACGGTAAAGAATACAAAAAATCAGATCTTATAACGCTTATCCCTAATAGTGATCTTGGCACTGATTTGACACCCTTTTATGACCGCCTTGCTAATGAATTTGTTAAAAAACAATTGATGACGCATGAAGCACTTAAATCAATTTCAGATAAAGACAAAAGCATTCAAGAAGGCCTAAACAAAGTCCGCAAACGTGCGCTTGTAAACATCTATCTAGAGCGTTATGTAAAATCACAACAAAATGATGCTAGCCTTCAACAAGATTATAAAGCTTGGTTGACGAAGAATCCTCAAGAAGAGGAAGTGCATGCGCGCCATATTCTTGTTGAAACAGAAGATGAAGCCAAAGCTATCCTTGCAAAACTTAAAGAAGGCACTGATTTTGCTACAATGGCAAATGAAAAATCAAAAGATAAAGGTGCAAAAGGTGGCGATTTAGGCTATTTCAATGCAGCCATGATGGTCCCTGAATTTTCACAACTCGCTTTCAGCCTTCAACCACCTCAAAATGGTCAAAAAGGTGAAATGGGTATTGTTAAATCGAATTTTGGATGGCATATCGTTGAGGCTCTTGATAAAAGAAAATCACCTGTTCCTACATTTGATGAAGTGAAACCAGAATTAGAAGCAGAACAGGCTCAAAAAATTGTGGATGATTATCTAGAAGCACTCAAAAAAGAAGCTAAAATTGAACTTTTTGACTTGCCTAAAGATTCAAAAGACAAAAAAGAAGATCCTAAAGTAAAAGTTGCTGCACCTGATCTTGAATCAGCTGATTCAACTAAAAAAGAAGAACCTAAAAAAGAAGCAAGCAAGTAATTACACCACATGTTGAACACTAGTCTAATTATGAGTCAAAGTTTAAGACCCTCGAACCGGCACGGAGTGTACTTAAGTACATGAGTACAGGAATGCGCAGATCTGACGACAAATTTGGCCATAATCTGACCAGAGGCAAGTTACTATTCGTCGTTGCTGGCTTGCTTATTAACAACAACCAGCAATGTCTTATCACTCAACGCCCAGCTGACAAAAAAATGGCTGGGTTTTGGGAATTTCCTGGCGGTAAACTAGATGTGGGCGAGCATGCTGAAGAGGCACTCATCCGTGAATTACACGAAGAATTAGGCATTGATGTATTAATTCAAAATATTAAGCCACTTACCTTTACAACCCATCATTATCCTGATTTCTATCTTTTTATGCCTTTATTTCAAATCAATCATTGGCATGGAGTTCCACATTCAAAAGAAAACCAACAATTGGCTTGGGTTAAAATTCCAGATTTAAAAAATTATAATTTGTTACCTGCAGATATACCTTTGGTAAGATTTTTAGAGAGGCATGAATTTTAAATTATAAATTTAATACAACATCAGGGCAACCTCATGAAAATTTATAAAAAATTAAGCTTTTTTACCTCTCCCCTTATGGGAGAGGTCGCCGCAAAGCGGCGGGTGAGGGGTGTTAAGATCACCTCTAATGCACCTCTTAAGTTATTGAATATACCTAAATAATTTGGAAATACCGATTTTTAGACATGAGATTTGAGGTGATTTTTTATGCCTAAATTTCCACACCTGAAATCTCCAGTTTCTAATATGGTGGCAAAGACAATTTTCAGCATCCGTTTAATTTGTACGGTGTGTTTTTTGAAATCTTTTTACATACTAAAACTATCCACAAATACCCCTCACCCGCCCCTTCGGGACGACCTCTCCCACAAGGGGAGAGGTAATCTGTTTTACCTGAAAAATCTCTATTCTTAAGAAATACTTAAAAAAATTCATGAGGTAACTTTGAATACAACATTAATTCATATTGACAAGTAAACTAAGTTTAGCTAAGCTAAAAATATAGGCAATATTATTTTTATGAGGATGTCATGCAATTTATTAATATCCATGATGCAAAAACAAATTTATCAAAATATCTAGAGCAAATATCTAGCAATCATGAACCCATTATTATTTGTAAAAATGGCAAACCCATTGCTCAACTAACAGAATACAAACAATTACCCACGCGCAGATTAGGATTATGGCATAATAAAATTACAATAAAAGAAGATTTCGATGATTTGCCAGCTAGTTTTAAAGATTATTTCGAATGAAATATCTACTAGATACATGTGTGCTTCTATGGGCGCTTGAGGGAAATCAAAAAAAACTTAACAAATTTTATGAACTCATTGAAGATTCCTCAAATTCTATTTTTGTAAGCGTCATAAGCTATTGGGAAATAGCAATCAAAAAAGCATTAGGTAAGCTTGTTGCACCTGATGATCTGATTGAAATTATAGAACAAACGGGTTTTTCTTGGTTACGCTTAGATATTTCGCATATTAAAGAGCTTGAAAAATTACCAATGCTCCATCACGATCCATTTGATCGACTTTTAATAGCACAATCAAATGCGACACAATTAAAATTATTAACGCTCGATGAAAAAATCTTGAATTATTATACTCAAAAACAATCAAATGCATTTTGATACGGCTTGACCCATATCCATAAACTTGCTAAGCCTTAACAAACTAAATTATTATAAATCAAGGAGAAGGCTCATGCGATTCCTATTAGCGCTTACGCTGCTTTTCTCTAACAATCTTATCCATCCAAATATAAATGATGCATTTTAACGACCCCAATCATTATGAAAGTTGCGATGATGATATCAAGATTGATAAAATGATCTAAGGTTGAATTCAGCATGACTAAAATAATTTCAACAAAAAATGCATTTCATTATATTTGGGGCAACAATTGCGATGGATATGTGCTAAAAAAAGATGGACATTTTTCTGTCATATCAGAAAAAATGCCACCAAATACTTCTGAAAAAAAACATCTTCATAAAGCAACGGAACAATTTTTTTATTGCTTAGAAGGCAATTTAACCATCGAATGTGAAAACGAAGAACACGTCCTTTCGGCACATGATGGCTATTTTATTGCCTCAGGCATTCCTCATAACGTAAAAAACAATTCAAAAATGACAACACGTTTTCTTGTTATTTCATCTTCAAATACACAAGATGATCGAATTGATTTGGAATGATTATAAAATATCCCACATGTTCAATATACATTGATATCGTCTACCATATACGTTTTCTATAGGCTGACACTCAAACCCTAATTTATTATAAAATCCAATAGATTCATCATCTGTTTCTGTAATAATTGATGCGACCTTAAAATTGCTCATGACACTATGTACAAGATGTCTGGCTATTCCTTTATATTGGTATTCGAGCTTAACACTTATATGTTTAATATTTATATTCAAACCAACAAGTTGAGTACCAATAATACCTATAAGATTATTATCCAACAAGCAACCAATAAGGTGATGATCTAAGGTTTTATAATTCTCTAGAACTGCATGAATTTTTGCGTTTGTTGGATTGCCAATACTCAATTTAATAATTTCATATAATTCTGGATGTGAAATATCAATAAATTGCGTACAAAGATTGGGATAGAGATCATGCATTAGTTGAATCATTATTAACTCTTACGAAACATTTTTAATAAAATCTCTTAAAGATTCAGCAACATAGCCTTTATATTCTGGAAATAAATCAATGCCATCACAAGATTTGATACGCGCAAAATTTAACGCAAAAGTAAAATGTTTTATTATTTGAGCTAATACAAAGGCTTCTTGAAGTTTATTATCAGTTCCATAATCTTTCCATTGCGCCAAATACGATTTTTGAAGCCTTAAACATACTTGATCATCTAATTGATGATTTCTTTTGGCGCTATCTAATACAGAGACAATCGAAAAAAAGGGATGTGCAATACTGGCATCTCCCCAATCATTAATAGTGATCCTATCCCCTTGAATGAGGATATTGTTATCATGAAGATCACCATGTTCAATGGTTTCAGGAATAGTGTAAGATGCTAATCGTTCACATAAAATTTGTAGTTTAGGTGTTAAATGTTCAAGAACATCAATTTCGAAAGACATTAAACCATCTGCCAATAACATCTCTTTTTGTTTTATAAAATCATTATAGAGTTGTGGCAGCTTTTCGAGCCTCCAATCATTAACGCCTATCGCTAAAAGTTTATCAACATATGGTATCGTTTTAATTTGAATGTCTGAATATATTTTTAAGACAGCACAATATAATTCCGCATTAAAATTTTCTTTTAAAATAGTGCGAAATGGAACCCCACAATCTTTCATTAAGAAGCATGATAAATCCTGATTTGAAGCAATAATGTCCGGTACTTTTTGAGTTATTTGAGCTGATAAAAACGATAGAACTTTGGGTTCAATAGAAAAATCCTTAGCCATTGATTTTAGAAAAATACAGCCCTTCGAGGTATCAATTTTGGTTACACAAGACCATGGCATATCACGGATAATCTGAGGTTCATTGAGAATCTTATATCCGTTAACGTTTAAATAATCTTCTGCCCATTGTATTATTATTTTTTGATTATTCTGCATACAATATTCCAGCATCCTTGGAATAAACTGCCCAGATATGAGGCAAAGTCTAGAAAAGGTGAGAACCGGAACGGCGTGTACTTGGGTACACGAGCACCGGAAGCGCAGACTTGACGACGAATTTGCCCATAGGTGGGTAGCTTACAGGTAATCAAGTCTAAACCGGCTGTTCCCCAGGTGTCGTTTTAGGTGATATTTCACCCTCATCATTACTTGTAGGTACTGAAGATTTTTTAGGCGCAGGTACGTCGCCTTCTGGTGTTACATAAGGTGTACGAACAATTTTTTCACCACGCAACAAAGCATCAATTTCTTCACCCGAAAGTGTTTCATATTCAAGTAAACTTTGCGCCAAAAGATGAAGTTTATCGATATTGTCTGTTAAAATCTGTTTGGCACGATTATACGCTGTTTCAATAACAAGTTTTACTTCTTCATCAACAAGTTGTGCTGTTGAATCGGACATATTTTTATGCGTTGTAATCGTCGCCCCTAAAAAGACTTCGCGGTCAGGTTCACCATACAGGATGGTGCCTAATTTATCGCTCATGCCCCATTCAGTCACCATTTTACGCGCCATGTTAGTAGCACCTGCAATATCACTTGAAGCACCGGTTGTGACTTGCGTTGGTCCAAAAATAAGCTCCTCAGCAACACGTCCACCCATGGCAACGCATATATCATCAAGCAATTTTTCTTTGGTTACAGAATAACGATCGCTTTCAGGCAAGCGCATGACCATGCCTAAAGCACGTCCACGTGGCACAATCGTTGCTTTATGGATAGGATCAGAAGATACACAATGGATTGAAACAAGAGCATGGCCGCCTTCGTGATAGGCTGTTAATTTTTTCTCTTTTTCAGTCATGACCATAGAACGACGTTCTGCGCCCATCATAACTTTATCTTTAGCTTCTTCAAATTCTGCCATAGATACGGTTGTGCGTCCCTTACGTGCAGCCAACAGAGCTGCTTCATTTACAAGATTAGCAAGATCAGCCCCTGAAAAACCAGGTGTACCACGCGCAATAACAAGTGGTTTGACATCACCTGCCAACGGTAATTTTTTCATATGGATCGAGATAATTTTTTCACGTCCGCCTACATCAGGATTAGGCACAATAACTTGACGATCAAAACGACCCGGCCTTAAAAGTGCGGGATCAAGAACATCTGGCCTGTTCGTTGCTGCAATCAAAATGACGCTTTCATTGGCTTCAAAGCCATCCATTTCAACAAGTAATTGATTGAGTGTTTGCTCGCGCTCATCATTACCGCCGCCAAGTCCTGCGCCACGATGACGACCGACCGCATCAATTTCATCGATAAAAATAATACAAGGAGCGTTTTTCTTACCTTGTTCAAACATATCGCGTACACGGCTTGCACCTACACCCACGAACATTTCAACAAAGTCAGAACCCGAGATCGAGAAAAAAGGAACATTCGCTTCACCAGCAATCGCACGCGCTAATAAGGTTTTACCTGTACCTGGAGGACCAACAAGAAGCACGCCTTTAGGAATCTTACCGCCCAAACGTTGAAATTTTTGAGGATCTTTTAAAAAATCAACAACTTCTTGAACTTCTTCTTTCGCTTCATCAATGCCTGCAACATCAGCAAAAGTCACACGACCTGGTTGCTCTGACATTAATTTTGCGCGTGATTTGCCAAAGCCCATAGCTTTGCCGCCACCACCTTGCATTTGACGCATGAAAAAAATCCAAACACCAATGAACAAAAGCATAGGGAACCAAGAAATAACAATACCCCAAAAAGAAGACATGCGATCTTCTTGCGCAGAAACCTCAACATTAGGGACGCCTTTATCAGTTAACACTTGAGCAAGATTTTTATCACCTTGCGTATTAACGATGAATTTTGTGCCATTATTATAATAACCGACAATACGGTTGCCTTGAATTTTAACACGACCAACTTCTTTGCTGTCAACTTTTGCCATAAATTGGGAATAAACGAGTGTATCAATAGGACCTTTATCACCAGAACCTTGAAAAATATTGAATAAAGCCACCATTAATAGGCCAATGATAAGCCAAATGGCCATATTGCGTCCGAAATTTGACACGCTGCGATCCCCTTATATTATATTTCCTTCTAGGCAATTCTTACGCCAAAGAGGAAGGAAATCAACTTTTAAAAAAACATCTATAGTACTATAACATAAGTGGGGAAGGTGAATAAACCCGTCAACCCCTTTTAAAACAGGAAATGAAAAAAAAGCTTTTTTTCTGTACGATTTAAGCCATATTGGGTCAACATTGTTTATGTTTTTACCTATTGGCTCTAAGCTATAACTCTGAGTATCCTTAAGATCGTATTTTATAAGATACCGATTGTCCCAAATACAAAATCCCTTACCCTTAAGAAGTTGTGGATTAGGCAAATGTCGATTTTCGCGAAAAATGTAAACAACATCTTTTCGTAATTCAATTAAACAATGCGCAAGTGTTATTTTTTTTGTATTTAATCGTAATTTTTCAACAATATTGCTTAAGGCATCATAACGTATTGGATTTTTATGTGCGCCAATGTTTTGAAGACATTTTTTAAGCAATAAAACTACTATATTTTGTGGTAATTGATGAAGAATATGCTGTTTAAATTGAGCATAGCCCTCTAAATGATAAATGATATGTTTGTCATGCAAATAATTGACTTCTTCATCGAGTGCATCTCGATAAAAACGAATACCATCAATTGTTTTTACTAAATATTCAGTATTCATTTCTATAGGTAATGACGGTATTAATTCATGGCGAATTTTGCTTCTTAAATATTTTTGATTGTTATTACTCGGATCATTCATCCAGATTTTTGCATTAAATCTTTGAAGCGTTTCGATTAAATTATTTTTTGTATGATGAAGCAAAGGTCTTACAAGATTAATGATTTTACCTTGCTGCACAACAGGCATCGATGCTAATCCATACCAAGTACTTTTGGCCAAAAGGCGCATTAAAAAAGTTTCAATTTGATCATCTTGATGGTGAGCTAAAAATAAATCTTGAATATTATGTTCAATACAGAAAAGCTCAAAAGCTTCGTATCGTTTAAGACGCGCCCATTCTTGAATTCCTGTTTTAGGTTTCGCGCCTTCTAATGTTAAAATATGATGCTCAATATTCAGCGCGTTACAAATATTTTTGACCCATAAAGCTTCCGCCAAAGATTCAAGACGAAGGCCGTGATCGCATGTGATCGCTACAAGAGTTCGATGATTTTTTTGTACCCATTCATGCAGCAATAACATGAGGCAAAGACTATCTGGGCCACCTGAAATAGCGATGGCAATTTTGGATCGTATCTGAGGATAAGAAGAAAGTATTGAGGTAAAATCTTGTGATTTGATCATGACTTAATTTAAATAAACTTGTCATGCTCTTCGAGCATGTATTTTGATTTGGATCCTGAATCTGCGTATGAAGCTTTGCTTCAACGCGTTCAGGAAAACGAGGATGTGGTGATGGCTAAGAGGCCCTTATGTGTTTTCAATGCTCCAGACTTTTGTCAGCAATATTAACTATTCAGATTTTGAAACAAAGTCTAGATGGCACAATTTACATACCTGCATTATTTCAAAATGTGGGTAGGAAGTCGAGGGTAAGCAAGCGGAGTGTATCTTTTCATACATGAGCATTGCGAATCCCGAAGTCTGACGACCTCCACAGTTTGAAAGAAAAAGGTATATTAGATCCACTTTGCAGATAAAGGCAAACGCTCTTCATGGATTTGATTCAACGCCGGTAAAATTTCTTCAATTGTATCAACAAAAGTGAACAATTTTGAATGACTTGGATGCGCATAACCTTCTGAAATTGAATGGTCAATAAGCGTCTTTAAAGGATCCCAATAATGATTAATATTAACAATGATAACAGGCTTATCATGCAAATGAAGCTGTTTCCATGTTAAAATTTCAAATAATTCATCCAATGTTCCAAAACCACCAGGCAAAATAACAAAACCATCTGATTTTTGAAACATTAATTCTTTACGAAGATGCATTGAATCAACAACAATAAGTTCAGAAATGCCTTCGTGACCTACTTCACTTTTTTCAAGATGACCAGGGATAATACCTGTGACTTCTCCGCCTGTTTGCATTACTGAATCTGCAATAATACCCATTAAGCCAACGCGTCCGCCACCATAAACAAGACGGATATTTTTTGAAGCAAATAATTTGCCTAAATTAGTTGCTGCTTGACGATGTTCTTCACGTCCACGCGCAGAAGAACCACAAAACACACATAAGGCATTTATCTGTAATTCTGTTTGTTGATTTGTATTTAAATGGGTAATTTGCGTCATAGTTCTTTACTATCCTTATTTTAAGTTATTTTTTAAATTTACTAAAAATTTTAAACAAATTCAAGAAATGCTTTGATTGTTTATCCATTTATTTTTTGATAACCTTTACACAAGATTAAATAAAATAAAATGAGGAAACCACAATGAATAGACAATACCCTAAAATCTTATTGATTTGCTTAAGTTTCTTACTAACACATAACACATGTTTTGCCACTTTATTTGATGGGCATCCATCAGGTAAAAAGAAATGCGAAGGTGGTTATTGGCCAACATTTACAGATCAAAAACAAATTTTAAATCTTTTTGATGCAGATTGGGAAAAAATTACCCTTAAACATAAAGAGACTAAAATCAAAAAAACGTATTATTTTAATTTGATTGGTCTTCAAAAACCAGAGCAAATTGTACAAATGAGCAAGATGTCAGAAAGCGATCTACACGCTTTGCAAGGCAAAGAAGATATAGCTTTGGTGCCATATAGGCAGGACAAAAAAAATAGAGAAGAAGTTTGTCATTATGCATTTAGATTAAAAGGACAAGCAAATACACTTGTTCAAATAGCACGTGTTGAAACAGCAGAAGATCAAGAAAAGTTTACGCGGAATGGACTTTTATTGACAGGTCTTGATAGATATTTACATGATCTTGGCAATGCTCTTCCACATTTATTACCAGCGATTGGTTCAACAGTAACTGCTGTTATTGCAGGAGGAAAAGTCGTTGATGGTGGAATGCCCGCAACACCTGATATACTGCAAGGTGAGTTAAGCGAAATTATTACACCTGCAACAACAGCTGCAGATGAATGGGCCCTTTTTCTTAATGCTTTATTAGGGTTAAACGATGATGAAGATGCACAAGTCTGAATAGCATAAAGTTAATATATTTGGGTGCAATTGTTATACCCCAATGATTTGGAAATGCCGATTTTTAGGTATGAAATTTGAGGTGATTTTTGATGCCTAAAATTTCGACAGATAATCGGTTTACCTTAGAAATTTTTGGTTTAAAAAGCGACCAAAGGTCATCGTCTAAAAAGGGTAGTTTCAGATTATTTGGGTATATACCCAAATTCAAAAGATCATCTATAATTTAAGCATTTTATTTCATCAATTAAAGAAAATGCTGTCCGCAAAAAAAATGGACAAATTTCACGCTTATTTTCATCAATGCCTATATGAAGTCCATATTCAATGCTTAAAAGAAAATCAAAAAGGGGCACTTTTGTATAAAGAGTATTTTCTATTTCGTTAACATTGATTTGAGGGCCTTTTAAAAAATAAATACTGGTTTTCGTATTATAATCATAAAAATTATTGGACCGAACGAGATCTTGATTTTCAAGATCGAATTTTCCTAAACCCTCCTTCTCTAAATATTCAGAAAGCCATATATGTCGAGACATATCTTTAGGGGCAGCGAAAGACTCAAATACAAGCATATTTTTTTTATCCTCCATGCCAATTTTGACTAAGCAAGAATCTTCCTTTGTCTGATCGTCATAAACAACTGGAATCACAAAAGTATGGAGCATGTTTTGCGGCAAATCTTCTAAATGACTTGTGAATTTCGAAAAATGTTTAGTGTTTTCTAATGAAAATTGATCAGAAAATTCTTCTAATGCAACAATTGCTAATGTATCAAGTCTATCTAAAGTTTCATTTATACAAATTTTAGGGCATTTTTCTTCATCTATTTCCGATTCATCATCTTCTTCCGATTCGTCTGAATCACTTTCCACAATAAAACAATCTCTAACATATTTTTGATAATCTGCAATTATCTCATCTAAGGAAGTATGATTCTTAACATAGGTATAATGAAATGAAATAATATTTTTTACATTTTTACAATTTTTACGTACTTTTTCAACTTCCCCTTTATAATTATCGATAAAAATTAAATTTTCTATTTTTGGCAATCTTATTATTTCTCGAATATCATTTATTTCTTGAATCAGCACATCAATTTTTTGTGCTTTTGTGCTATTTCTAGCGCTTGTATGGCCTTTATGTTCTGGAAATTGTGAAAAAAAATCAAAATGCGCACCTCTAAACAGACCCATAAAACTTTTTGAAAAATCAATATCTTCTTTTTTCATTAATTGTAATCTTTGATCATTTCGTACAAATTCTGAAGCTGTACATGTAAAAGCAGTATATCCTTTTTCTTGAATATTATTAATAAAGGTGGCCGTATTTTTTTCAACCAATTGAATTTCATGATTCATTTTATACCAAAGGCGATCAATATGCGTCATAAAAGTACTAATTGGAATTTTAAAATGATCAGCAACTATTTGCGCATGGTCTTTTTGTTCTCTAACCAATTCTTGATTAAGTATGTGTTTTGCTTCAACAGTAATAGTGCCATCAATATCGAATACAAAGGCTGTGTTTTGAGCTTCAAAAGCATCTTCATCAATATTTTCTTTATAGTTAATTTTGATATTTTCAATAATTGAAAAAATGTCATTAATTGTTTTCAATTCAATAATTCGTTTAAAAGGAATTGCATTTAAATTTAATGTAATTGTCGTAAAAAACAACAAAAAAATGGCTTTACTTTTAAAATAACGCATTATAACACCTTAAATAAATAAAAATAATCTAATATATTCTTTTGAATTTTTCAACAAATTAAAAAAATATTTCTATATTTTTTTAATCGATACCAATTTAAAACAATTATCTTTTTGATATAAAAAAATCTTTAAGAATATTTTGACATGCTTCTTCATGAACACCTCCAATAATTTCAGGCTGAAAATGACATGTGGATTGATCAAAAATTCTTGGCCCATGAATGATACCGCCGCCTTTTGGATCATAAGCACCAAAAATAACTTTATCAAGGCGCGCAAAGGAAATTGCTTGAGCGCACATAGGGCAAGGCTCTAATGTCACATAAAGAACATAACCATTAAGACGTTGCTGATTAAGAATACGACATGCTTCAGTAATGGCGCATATTTCGGCGTGCGCTATAGGATTTCCAGAGCATCGCATTTGATTATGTTGTGCCGTAATGATTTTACCGCTTTTTGGATCTAAAATGATTGCACCGATAGGCACTTCATCTTCTGAAAAAGCTCTAAACGCGTATTCTAAAGCGAATATCATGGGGCTATGGGTAAAATATTTCATATTCATGACATTCTTTTAATTTCAATGGATTTATGGTAGCACTTATACATAATAGGTTATCGAAAGCTGTTCACATGCATGTTATTTCTATTGGTATATTGGGCATTATGGGTCGTATGGGTCAAGCAATTTCAGGCCTAATTCAAAAAGATCCTCAATTTCAACTTATTGGGGGGACATTGAATCCTGAATCCAATCATATTATTCACGAAACAAGTTTATGTTTATCAACAAGCCCAGATCTCATTTTTGAAAAATCAGATATATTAATAGATTTTACAAATCCCGAAACACTTATAAAACATTTAAATTTAAGTAAAATTTACAACAAACCAATCGTTATTGGTACAACAGGTCTTACAAAAAATCATCATGATTTTATTGATGAAGCCGCAGCAACAATTCCGATACTTTATGCGCCAAATATGAGTTTAGGTATCAATGTATTACATGCTTTAGTCGAAAAAGCAGCGTCAATTTTAGGGCCACAATTTGATATAGAGATTTTAGAAAAACATCATAATCAAAAAATTGACGCACCTTCAGGCACTGCACTTTCATTAGGGCAGGCGGCAGCAAAAGGACGTAACGTTAATTTTGAAGATCAATCCGTTTTAAATTGGGTAGGCCATCCTAAAAGAAAAGAAAATGAAATTGGCTTTGCAGTGCAACGCGGTGGCGATATGGCAGGTGAACATATTGTCTCATTTTTCGGCCCTCAAGAAAGAATAGAGCTAAGCCATTCTGCAAGCTCAAGACAAGTTTTAGCCTATGGCGCATTAAAAGCTGCATCGTGGATTTACCAAAAAAAACCAGGGCGGTACTCTATGATGGATGTCTTGAATTTAAAATGAAAAAAGAGAATATCATTTTGTTTTTTGATACACTTCAAAAACAAAACCCACATCCCAAAACAGAACTCTATTACAAAAGTCCTTTTACACTTTTAATCGCTGTTGTTTTATCAGCCCAAGCAACAGATTTGGGCGTCAACAAAGCAACAAAGCCTTTATTTGAGCATATTGAAACACCAGAAGACATTATAAATTTAGGTGTAGAAAATCTATCCAATTACCTTAAAAATCTCAATTATTACAAAACTAAATCAAAAAATGTTGTGGCACTTAGCAAAATCTTGGTTGAAAAACATGAAGGACTTGTACCCGAAAATAGAGAAGATTTAGAAGCTTTGCCAGGTGTAGGTCGCAAGACAGCAAATGTTATTTTAAACACTGCCTTTAACCAACCAACCATTGCCGTTGATACACATATTTTTCGCGTTTCTAATCGTACAGGCCTATCAATAGGCAAAACACCTTTGGCTGTAGAATTAGGATTAATTCAAAAAATACCCCAAAAATATTTACATGAGGCACATCATTGGCTTATTTTATTGGGCCGTTATATTTGCAAAGCACGCAAACCTGAATGTCCAAAATGCCCTGTTCGCTCTTTTTGCGACTATCCCGATAAAACGATTTAAAACTAGACTTCTTTTAAAACGCGCTAATGTGAGGCGAGTGATAGGAAGTTTGGCACGGGTTCCCTCGTGTATTCTTCATACATGAGGATTTGAGTACCGAAACGACGCATCAATCGTCCACAATAGTAGAGTTTCGAAGAAGTCTACTTTAAAATTGAATGGATAATTTTTGTTCTTCACCTTGATATAAAGGTAAAGACGCTTCATTATTTTGTAAAAAACCTTGAGCGAGCGTCCGATTAATATCAATAAAGACATGAATATGCTTCATGTTTTCATTGCGATCCGCATAAAAATCTAAAATTGAACGATCTATATATCTACATGTTTGTAAAAATAAGACACGCATTTCATCGGAAAATGGGAAATCTTCACCTAAGGCTTCAGTTTGAAACAATGTCCATAATTGCCACTGAAAATCAAGCGCCTGGTCCATTTTGTCCCTATTTTCAGGTTCTGTCAAAGCATCACTTAATCGTTTTGCAGCTTCTAATAAACCACGGGCTTCTATTTCTCTGGGTTTTAAATTGGTGTTTTTATTTTTTCCATAAGGAGATCCATAGGCTTTAACAGACATTTTTTAATATTTCCTCTTCAACCGATATCAGCTTTTGGCAATCTTTTAGCGCTTTATAAAAATTTTTCTCATTGAGCGTTAAAGATATATGCAATATTTGTGCCGATAAACTGGGTGCAGCAACTTTAATATCTTCAATCAATTGATATGCAAGATTAAGATTTATATCTTCAGATTCAGGAAACAAATAAGCCATTTGGAGAAGGTAATAAAGCCCTTTACAAGGTGTTATTGCATCTTCTTCCTTCAAAATATCTTTTTTACGTAAAATGGCAGATTTGTTTTCAACGATAAATTCAGTTTTAGTTTTACCATTTATTATAACAGCTTGATTGATTATAATTTTTTCGTCAGGTTTTAAAACAATTTTTAAAGACATGCTCTTTTCTTATCTTGGAATTAAGCTTACTATTTAAAATAAGTTTGACCCGAAATTAAAAATAGATCAATAAAATGCTTCATGAAAAAAAAATATCTATAAATTTTGATGCTGGAAAGCCAGAATATGAATTGGGCATAGAGGCACTCGAAGAAAAAAATTATCCAAAAGCGCTTGATTATTTTAATGCAGCTTTTCAAAAATATCCTGGAAGTGCAGCATTATTCGCCAATATGGCATTGTCTTTCCAGGGGCTTAAGCGCTTCAATGAAGCAAAACTATTTTATAAAAAAGCCCTCATGCTTGCGCCTTTAGATCAAAATTTAAATCTCGCTTTTATTCAATTATTACATACTGAAAAAAAATACGATGAATCAATTACTTTTTTAAAACAAATTGAAAATACATTAACACCCTCTATAGAAATTTATTTTACTTTTGGAAAATCTTACGAATTATCAGGATTATTTATTGAAGCGATCGATTATTATCAAAAAGCATTGGAAATTAATAAAGAACATCTAGAAAGCCTTGTTAGTCTTGCTGGTTGTTATATGGATACATTACAAAAAACAAAATGTTATGAAATAATAAGGCGGATTAGCAAAAATGAAGATTTAGCAGAAGAAAATTTAAAAATTCTTATTAATCTTCTGAAAATGAACAAAAATTATAATGACATTATAAAAATTTTATTGAAAAAACAAGAAATTAAAGAACTTGATGAACATCTTAGAAGTCAATTGGCAACAGCATATTTAGGTGTTAATGAACTAAATAAAGCTTTTACACTTTATCAAGATATTATAGAAAAAAATCAAAATAATGTCGAAGTACTACAAGGATTAGGGGAATATTACTTTCTATCAAAAGATTATATAAAATCAGAAGAATATTTTAAAAAATCTTTAGAAACAGAAGAGCAAGTTGATGTTTATATTAAATATTATCGATTATTACATGAATTAAATCGTTTTGAAGACGCAGAAAAAATATTTTTAAAAGGAGAAAATCTTACAAATTCAAAATTACATTTTTATTTACAAATTGCTAAAATTAAAATGGATAGAAGGCTTTACATTGAATCAATCGCTCTTTGTGAAAAAGCCCTTACCGCCTATCCTGATTCAATTGCACCTATAGATGGTTTGCTTTCTAATTATATTGAACTGGAAGATTTTGAAAAAGTATCATTTTACAACGAGATCATTCTTGCCAAAATTCCGGATCATGAAACAGCACATTTTTCAAAAGCGATCGCCTGTTTTGCACAAAAGAAAATAGAAGAAGGTTGGATTCATTATGAAAAAAGATTAAAAGTTAAAGAACAATATCATCTTAAAAAAGACGAACTTTTTAGTGAAAGTAAATTTTGGCAAGGTGAAGATTTAAAAGATAAAACCGTTTTTGTGTGGAGCGAGCAAGGCATAGGTGACGAAATTATGTTTGCCTCTTGTTACCATGACATTATCAATAAAGCCAAAATGGTCATTATTGAATGTAATAAAAGACTTTATTCATTATTCGCACGGTCTTTCCCAAAAGCTTTTTTTATATCACAATTTTTTGAAATGGTTGAAGAAGAAAAAAAACGCGTTTTAATCAATATTGAACCCTTTAGACCCATTGATTATGCAGTTGCTTCAGGCAGTTTGCCTTTACACTTCAGAAAAAAAATAGAACATTTCCCTGGCAATCGACAATCATATTTAACGCCAAATCCATTCTTGGTTAAAGAATGGTTAAATCGGTATCAAAAATTTAAAAATAATTTTAAAATAGGTATTTGTTGGCGAAGCGGGCTTTTAACCGCTCAACGACAAAAGTATTTTTTAAAAATAGAAGATTTTTTACCTATTTTTTTATTACCCCATATTACTTTTATTAATCTACAATACGATGATTGCGAAAAAGAAATTCAATCAATAGAACAAAATCATCCCGTTCGACTTGAACGTTGGCCTGATGTAAATTTAAAAGATGATTTCGAAAATGTCGCTGCAATGATGGTGAATCTAGATCTTATTATTACATCAGAAACAGCAGTAGGTGAATTAGGTGCTGCCTTAGGTGTTGAAGTTTGGCGATTAACCGGTGGTAGCGACTGGACAAGATTAGGTCAAAAAGAACGACCCTGGTATCCGACAATGCGTTCTTTTGTACGCGTTGGTGAAGAAAAATGGGCACCTCTTATTGATCAAATTGTTGTAATGCTTAAGGAAAAAATGGGGCTAGAATAGAAAGTGATCTAGACCAATCCATCTTACTTCAGGCACAACACATCTATTGATTTACAATTCAAAATCTGTAATATGTAGTGACAGAATTATTGACTGTCCAAGATATGTGGTAAAGTCTAGGAAAACTAAGAACCGGAACGGAATGTACTTCTTCGTACATGAGTACCGGAAGCGGAGGTTTGACGACGAATTTGCCCATAGATTGGAGAGTTTCAGAATTATTCACTAAGGGGAGCCATATTGGCTGAGAGTTCGCTCAAGAGTATAATCTTGCGATGACCCTTATGACTTGAACCGGATAATGCCGGCGGAGGGATCAGTGAACTTAAATTTACAGCCAGAATCATGGCCCAGCTATGATATTAATCATAATATTGGCCATGATGCATATCAATATAATATTCCCCATTTTTCTTATGATACGAAACCGCTTTTAAACGCGTTTGAACTTTCACTTCCAAAATCCTCATGGACTAGTATTTTGGGTCCCTCAGGTATTGGTAAAACGACAATATTAAGGTTAATTGCAGGATTCATACCTGACTTTCAATCAAATCAAGATCTTAAAATTGCGTATTTACCGCAATCAGAACTTCTACTTCCTTGGGCAAAAGCCATTGATAATGTATTAATTGGCAACAAAATTAAAAACAATCAAAACAAAAAAGATAACAAAGACAAAGCGATTCAAATTTTTGAAAAATTGGGGCTTGTTGATTATATGTCTTATTATCCACATCAACTTTCAGGCGGCATGAAACAACGCATTCAAATTGCACGCGTACTTCTGGAAGATGCTGATTTGGTACTGATGGATGAGCCTTTTTCACAATTAGATGCATTAACACGCATTGAAGCAAACACATTTGCTAAAAATTGCCTAAAAGATAAAACAATTTTGCTTGTGACCCATGATCCGATGGAAGCTTTAAGGTTAAGCGATCAAATTCTTATTTTAGATGGCAAACCAGCAAGTATTAAAGATCAGCTTTTTTTGACTGAAGCAGATAGACATCGCCCTGAACTTATCCACGCGCTTTATAAAAAATTGGGGGTGAGTTTATGAACAGAGATATTATAATTCAATTAGTTAAATTGATAACTCAAAACAATGAAAACGCGTCGTCGCGAACCACCCCATTCTTTTTTTGCGGTGGTGTGGCGATCCAGTTCAAAAATCATAATTTAGAACTTTTTAAACTTTTTTTTCTGGATTGCCACACGACTTCGTCGTTCGCAACGACGCAATCATTTGTTTTCGAGGTGTAGAGATATGATTATTCGTCTTATTATAACCTCGTTATTTCTAATTCTCTGCTGGTGGCTTTTTGTTTTTGCGTTTGATTTACCCACTTACATTCTCCCATCCCCAGAACTTGTTTTTATACGCCTTATAAATTCGATACCTCTTCTTTTAGATCATTGTTACATAACACTTTCTGAAATCATTATCGGGTTTATAAGCGGTACAAGCTTAGGCATTTTAACGGCGTGCTTAATGCTTTATTTCCCCTTTTTTAGATTGATGATTCATCCTTTATTGCTGATCACGCAAACAATCCCTGTTTTTGTAATAGCGCCACTGATCATTTTATGGTGTGGCTATGGAATGGCATCAAAAATTATTATGATAACGCTTCTGCTTTATTTTAAAATCGCCTCAACTTTTTATGATGGGCTTTGTCGTACGCCTTTCCAATTTTTAGAAATGGCACAATTAATGCGTGCAAATCGTTTCAAGACCTTGCTTTATATTCAATTTCCATCAGCATTACCTCAACTTTTTTCAGGCCTAAAATTAGGCGCTGTTTTTGCGCCCATCGCAGCCCTTGTTGGTGAATGGATAGGTGCAAGTCGCGGCATAGGCTTTCTTATTTTAGATGCTTATACACGCGTTGATATGCCACTTCTTTTTGCAGCCCTTTTTATTCACATTCTTATGAGCGTTGCTTTTTATCATCTTGTTTTATTAAGTACTCAGAAATTCACCCCTTGGATACAGGAGAAATCATGATACGTTCTATTTTTCTTTTAACAGTTTTAATATTGCCTCTAAATGTTCATGCTGAAAAATTAACACTTCTTTTAGATTGGTATATGAATCCTTCTCATTCGCCTTTATATGTTGCGCAAAAATTCGATTTTTTTAAGAAAAAAAATCTTGAAATCGATATCGTGACACCTACAGATCTTCAGACACCTTCAAAACTCGTAGCACTAGGCAAAGCTGATTTGGCACTTACTTATCAATATCATCTTCATATTTTTGTGGATCAAGGATTACCTTTGCAACGAATTGCCACCCTCATTGAAACGCCGCTTAATTGTTTAGCGGTTAAAGCTGATGGCCCCATTCACAAAATCGAGGATTTAAAAGGCAAAAAAATTGGCTATAAAGTTGGCTTAGGAAGTTCTAAAGCTTTTATTGAGACCCTATTACAAGATGCACATTTAAAGATTAATGATGTCGAGATGATTCGATCGAGTCATTCAATGAATGCTGGTTTTTTAGCAGGGCAACTCGACGCCATTACAGGTCTTTATCGTAATGTTGAACCTATTATTATGGAGGCAGAAGGAACACAATTAAGACTTTTTTATTATGAAGACCATGGGGTGCCGCCTTTTGATGAATTGATCGTTGTAAGTAATCCTACCAAAAGCAATCCCCATACTTTAAAATTATTTGTGGATGCTTTAGAAGAGGCGAGCCAATATCTTATAAATCATTGGCAAGAATGTCTGGACGCTTATATTAAAGATCATCCTGAACAAAAAAATGAGACATTACAAAAAATCTGGCAAGAAACGTTGCCGCGTTTCGCTTTAAGACCAGGTGCATTGGATATCTATCGATATGAAAATTTTGCACAATATTTAAAAAAAGCAGATGTTATTAAAACGCTGCCCATTATTGGATCTTACGCAAAAGATATTAGGGCTTACCATTAGTATTAAGCGACTTCCTTTTCTTCACGGCAATTAAGACAAAATGATTGTTCTGTATAATGCGCATGCGAATGACGATGTGTAATATGGGCGGCAATTCCCTTAACAGGCATTAATGCGCCCACACCGCCATGATGAATATGAGCGGCATTAGCTTCATCCGTATCAATATGCATTTCGGTGACATATTTTGGATCTACGCGAATCATCACATCCCTAAAAATTAGATCTCGGTCACCATTACCATCGACTGCTACTTCTACTTGATCGCCTTGTTTAAGGCCGCGTTCTTCTGCATCTTTGGTATTCATATGAATATGCCGTTTAGCGATAATTAACCCTTCAGTTTGAATACTCCCCTTGGGGCCACGTAATGTTACAATAGGGGTTCCATCACGATCACCTGAAAGACGAATAGGAACATCCGCGCCCAAAATATAAGCTTCAGTTTCAGCAATTTCAATTTGAACAGCATCTCGGCATGGTCCTAAGATGCGCATATTTTTGATCTCTCCGCGCGGCCCAATAACATCAAGCGTTTCTTCAGAAGCCCAAAACCCTGGTTGGCTCAATTGATTACGTATTTTTAGTTTATAGCCTTTACCAAATAATTGTTCGACAGCCTGTTCTGTAAGATGGATATGGTGCGCTGATACAGCAATAGGAATCGGTGGAAATTGACTCGCGGGTGTTATTTTAAGCGTTAAAATCCTAAAAACTTCTTGCGCAATCATCCATTGTTCGTGACTTTGGGTCACAAGAACTTTTACAAGTGAATTATCCATTTGAATTTGAGGTGCTTCTGAATCTGTAAGCTTAACACTTATATTTTTATCATCATCAAAATTAAGACCTAGATAATCGAGTCTTTCGCAAATGCGTTTGCGCATAGAAGTTGAATTTTCACCGATACCACCGGTGAACGCAATAACGTCCACGCCACCCATAACACCCGCATAACTTGCTATATATTTGCGTACGCGATACGCATAAACTTGAATGGCTAATTGTGCTTTTTTATGACCCAATGACGCTTCTTTTTCAATATCACGCATATCATTACCAATACCTGAAAGCGCTATAAGACCACTTTCTTTGTAAAGCGCCATTTCAATTTCATCGACGCTCAAGCCAAGTGTGTGGCTAAGATATGCAAAAATACCAGGATCAACGTCTCCCGAACGTGTTCCCATGACTAATCCTTCAAGCGACGTCATGCCCATTGACGTATCAACAGATACACCCCGTTCTATAGCACAAACGCTTGCCCCATTACCCAGATGACATGAAATAATCCGAAGATGCGTCACAGGAAGCTTTAATTCCTCTGCAATACGCATCATCACATATTTATGTGATGTGCCATGAAAACCGTAACGTCTTAATCCAATAGCACGCCATTTTTCTGGCACTGCATAAGTATACGCACGTTCGGGAATTGTTTGGTGAAACGCTGTATCAAAAACGGCAACTTGTTGAATATTTGGCCATATTTCTTTTGTGACTTTAATACCTGCAAGGGATAATGGGTTATGCAAAGGTGCGAGTGGAATACAATCTTCGATTGCCTTAATAATCTCTGCATTGATTAATTGAGGATCTTTGAATTTCGCACCGCCATGTGCAACACGATGGCCAATGGCGTCTATTTTTATATTTTCGGCTATTAAAAAATCAGGAATTTTACGAACGGCTTCCTCAACAGAGACAACACGCTCAATTTCAGATTTATATAATTGCTTATTTGTTGCCGTATCAAAAACAGCAAATTTAACGGAGGAGCTGCCTGCATTAATGGTTAAAATATTCATAAATTTCTCCAATAATGTTGTTAACTGATTATATTGAACCCTGCGTCGATATAGACGATGCTTCCTGTCACAAGTTTTGCTTCATCGCTGACTAAAAAACGCGCATATGATCCTACAGCTTCGATAGATGCTAATTGGTGCTCTGGTGATTTTTGACGCGCAAGTTCTAGCAATTCTTCGAAATGTTCAATACCACTGGCAGCGCGTGTTGGGATAGGCCCTGGCGATAAAGCATTTACGCGGATATTCTTAGGTCCTAATTCTGCTGCGAGATAACGCGTGAGACTTTCTAATGCCGCTTTAACCGGTCCCATTAATCCGTAATGTGGGACAACTTTTTCACTACCATAATAAGTGGTGGTAAGTAAACATCCACCTTCTTTCATTAAAGGCTCGGCAAGATGTGCTAAACGTAAAAAAGAATAACAAGAAATATCCATGGCACGCAAAAAACCGGGACGTGTTACATCAACAATACGGCCATGCAAATCTTCTTTTGGGGCAAAGGCAATAGAATGAAGCAAAAAATCAAGCTTTCCCCATTTGGATTGAATTTCATCAAACAAATCAATCAATTGCGTTTCATTTTCGACATCAAGTGGCATGATGATTTGCGCTTTAAGTTGCTCAGCTAATGGTCTTACAAAAGGTTCAGCTTTTGAATTTATATAGGTAATGGCAAGGTCAGCGCCCGCTTCATGAAAAGCTTTAGCACAACCCCATGCAATGGAATGCGTATTTGCAATCCCAATAATGAGTCCTTTTTTATTTTTAAGTGAAGATGTCATATAATTTCAATCTGCTTATCTTTATATAAGTTTAAAGTGATTTCACTTAATTAGCCATAAAAAATAAGGCCCCTAAAAGAGGCCTTATTCCTTCTTTTAACTAAAATAGGTATCTAATTAAGCCAAACTGAAAATCCTTCAGTCATGAAAACATTTACTTCAGCAACATATTTCATGGCATCTAAATAACCACAACCATTATCACCCCAATTGTAATCCCATGAATTTACGAATTTGAAGTAATATGTTTTGTCATTTTGTGCAATGTTATATTGTCCATATCCCACAATCGCAATAGCATGACCGCCTGTTGCACGAAAGGTACTTGCTTTAGGTGTTGGAATGAAACCATGCACATCGTTCATGAAACTGTCGTCGAGCATAACACCAAAATAAAAAGGTCTTCCTTTTTGAAGTTCTGACACGACTTGATTTATAAAAACTTGCTTTGTTGCCTCTGGAAGGACTTTAGGTTTAGCAGAATACGATTTGCTTCGAAATGATGTTGTTAAATCTTTATAGCCAAGATTTTTATGTATGTAAGCATAATCATTATTATAGGCAACACCTTGATCAAAAGCAGATCCTTTATTTATGCCATCATTATCTAAATCATAAGCTAAGCGAACTGCTTCAGGGCTTGGTGCAAGAGAAGACTTTACTAAATCATCTGTATATGGATAACCCACATAAGACATTTTTCCCTTCATATCGGGTGTATCAATTCTACTCGAATCCCAGTTTGCAACAATATTTTCTGGTGTTACGCCATATTTATCAGCTGCAAGAATACCACCTGCCATTGATCCACCATTATCTGCTTTAACAGCTTCATTAGGATCGTAACCCATTAATTTTGCTTCTAAATAACGCGTTTCCCAATATTGATATAACCTTGAGATATCAAGACGCGCCGGATTTTTATCTTTTCTAAATTCTTTTGGACTAGCGCTTTTAAGAACAGACAAATAACGCAAAACAAAAGCTAAAGAGTTTGCTGTACAAGATCCTAAATTTAACTGATTATACCAATCGTGTGCTTCAACCATCTGATCCTGATAAATAGCAAAATTGGGAAGTTCGATAATCGCTGCTGGTGCAATCACAGCAGGTGATGCAGAAAGAGCTGGCGCTGCAGAATGATCACTTCCAAAAACACTATGGACAACGGATGAAAGACCTGATTGAAGATCATCAAAAATCCCTAAACGTGAAGATTTAGTGCTTTTTTTTAAACTTTTTTCTTGATTTAAAATACTTAAATCATATTCTTTTTTAGCTGATTTAAACAATTCTTTTCGTTGTTTATATTTATTTTTTGCAGCTTCTAATCTTTCTTCACTTATGGTGTCGTCATCAAGTACACGACTTTTAAGATAATCATAGTTTTCTTTTGCGATAAGCATTACTTCTTCAGTATCATCAAGTTTTGCTTTTGTACTCTCACAATTTTTTGTAGCTGATAGTAATTTATTACTATTTTTTTCAGCAAGATGCTCACCTAAATGTGCTAAAACTGGTTCTTCTGCAGGTCTAAATCCAGTTGTGTTATAATTAGCTTCTGAAACACCAATAGGTAATAAATAAAAATTACCAATTAGACCTAACAGAAGACTTCTACAAGCTAATTTTCTCATATCGTTCATTCCCTAAATTGTATTATATTACAATGAATTGCATTCATATACCAAATGCATCTTGTTCGATTATCTTAAATCGTAACGTATAAAAAACAGGCTTCCAAGACAAAAATTTATAATTTTTATCTTATTGAAAAATAAATTATTTAATAATTATTAAAAATGGTTAGTAATTATTTTAAGACAATATTATTTATATAAAATTAATATTTATTAATTTAAAACATGCATTAATAAGCTGTATTAAAAACACACATCGTTATTCATTTCTAATTAATGGTTTTTATGTATTGAACTTTCATTTAGTAAAGTTGACTATAAAAGAAAGAATGTTTGGAGGATCTATGAGCACAGCTTTATTTGCCCTGGTTACATTTTACGTTGTTTCCGTCTTAGTTGTTTTTCTTATGAATTTTTTAAAGCAACAAAATGATGGCAATACTTTATAATTCTCTTTTCATTATCACGATATTTGTTCTCATTTACCTTCTTATTACACTTTTATTGCCAGAAAAATTTCCATGAATTTTCAATTAACACAAAGTTTTTACATCGATTTTTTCATTCTTATTTTGATGTTAATCATATGTTTCAAACCATTAGGCAGCTATATGGCAAATGTTTTTAATGGTCAAAAAACATTTCTTTCCTTTTTTTTACACCCTATAGAACATACATTTTATAAAATAATAGGCATTTCTCAAAATGATGAAATGGATTGGAAGCATTATGCTTTTGCTATCATCATTTTCTCGTTTTTAAGCTGTTTCTTAATGGGACTTATCTTGTATTTACAAGCTTCTATAATGGGTATGAAACCACTCGATCCAAATCTTATCTTTAATACAATTGCAAGTTTTGTGACCAACACAAATTGGCAAGCATATAGTCCTGAAAAAGATATTCATCAATATTTTCAAGTTATAAGCATTGGTGTTCAACAATTTTTTTCACCTGCTGTTGGTATTTGCGTCTTAATTGCATTGATTCGTGGCTTTACCAGAAAAAATTCAACAAAACTTGGTAATTTTTGGGTTGATCTTGTACGCGTTCTTCTTTATGTCATTATTCCTTTATCCATCATTTCCGCTTTAATATTTGGCTTTTTAGGCGTGCCACAAGATTGGGCAAAAGAAGTTACTATTTCTTCTTTGGAAGCAGGGAAAACACAAAATTATCTAGTGGGACCCATTGCAAGTTGGACTGCAATCGAAATTTTAGGCAGCAATGGCGGCGGTATTTTTGGCACGAATATGGCACATCCATTCCAAAATCCAAATGCTTTAACGCATTTTTTAGGATTGTTTTTAATCCTCCTTTTACCAACAAGTCTTTGTTATACATTCGGTAAAATGGTTAATGACACAAGACAAGGTTGGGCCATTTTCGTAGCCATGCTCATTATTTTTGTACCCTTAACCTCGCTCACCATCAATCAAGAAAATAATAATATTTCCTCTTTGTCGTCATTACCACTTGAAACACATAATACGTCAATGGAAGGTAAAGAAACGCGCCATGGCATTATTGGCTCTTTATTATGGGCAAGTGCGACGACCGCTACATCCAATGGATCAATCGCCGCCGATCATAGCTCTTTTGCACCTATTAATAATTTTCTAACCATGTTTTTGATGCAGATGAGCGAAACAATTTTTGGCGGCGTCGGTTCTGGTCTTTATGGCATGCTTATTTTTGTACTTATTACTGTCTTTATAGCGGGGCTTATGGTCGGCAGAACTCCTGAATATTTAGGCAAAAAAATCAGCGCTTATGAAATGAAAATGGTGTCATTGGCGTTACTTATGCCCCTTTTTCTTATTTTATCAGGTGCCTGGATTTTATTACATTATCTAAACATTAAAGAATTATCAGTAAATCAAGGCGCACAAGTGTTTAGTGAATTTATGTATAATGTAACATCAGCGTCCAATAATAATGGAAGTGCGATGTCAGGTATTACGATGAGTGATTCCACATCAAATTTAATATTAGGATTCTTAATGTTGATGGGGCGTTTTTGGATCATCATTCCTGTTCTAGCGCTCGCCGGATCTTTAGCGCAGAAAAATACTGTACCCATATCAACGGGGACTTTGCCAACACATACCCCCCTTTTTATTTTTGTTTTAATTGGCATTCTTTTAATCATTGGCGTTTTAACCTTTATTCCTAGTTTAGCACTGGGACCATTAGCTGAGCATTTAGGATTAGCAGGAGCTCATTAAATGAAATCTGAAGAATTTTCATATAAAAAAAACATTTTATCTTTGGTTTTTGAAAGCTTTTGCAAATTTAACTTAAAGTCTCAACTTGCCAATCCCGTTATGTTTATTGTCTATATTGGGGCGATTATCGTCACCATTATAGGAACGACAAGCATTTATGATGCTGCTATAAAAGAGGGTGAATTTTCATATTTCATTTGGTCAATTGCATTTTTTTTATGGCTTACAGTCTTTTTTGCCAATCTTGCCGAAGCCATTGCCGAAGGTAAAGGCAAAGCCCAAGCTGAATCTTTACGCAAAACACGTAAAGAAGTGATGGCAAAAAAACTTAAAGACCCTAAAAATCATGACAATTTTGAATTAATATCTGCTTGTTTGCTCAAAAAAGGAGATTATGTTTTTGTTGAAGCTGGCGATATGATTCCAATTGACGCTCAAATTATAGAAGGCGCTGCCTCCATTGATGAAAGCGCCATTACTGGGGAAAGTGCGGCGGTTATTCGTGAAAATGGCGGTGATTGTGATTCTGTTATCGCGGGCACTAAAATATTATCAGATTGGCTTCTTTTACGTGTCAGTGTCAACCAAGGCGAAAGTTTTTTAGACACGATGATCGCAATGGTTGAAGGCGCTAAAAGACAAAAAACACCCAATGAAATTGCACTCACTATTCTTCTATCAGCCTTAACACTTATTTTTGTATTGGTCACCGCGACCTTATTTCCTTTTTCCAATAATGCCACTGCACTTTCTGGTAATTCAGGTGTTTTAAGCATTACCGTTCTTATTGCACTTCTGGTTTGTTTAGCACCCACGACAATTGGGGGATTGTTATCTGCCATTGGTATTGCAGGTATGAATCGATTGGCAAAAGCCAATGTGATCGCGACATCTGGGCGTGCCGTTGAAGCAGCAGGTGATGTCTCCGTCTTATTGCTTGATAAAACAGGCACAATTACTTTTGGGAATAGACAAGCAGCAAATTTTATACCTGCAGAAGGTATCACTGAAAAAGAACTTGCAGAAGCGGCCGCCATGACCTCTTTGGCTGATGAAACACCCGAAGGCAAAAGCATTGTAACGTTAGCACGAAGTTTAGGTATTCAAATTCCAGATGTAGACACATTAGATGCAAGTTTTGTCCATTTTTCTGCCGACACCAAATTAAGCGGTATTAATTTAAAGGATAGGCAAATTTTAAAAGGTGCTGATGATTCAATTTCAAACCATCTAAAAAATTTAGGCGGTATTATTTCAGCAAATGTTGAAAAAATTGTGCATCAAATTGCACGTAGTGGCGGTACACCATTGGTTGTCGCTGATGGCACGCGTATTATGGGCGTTATTCATCTAAAAGATACCGTAAAACCCGATATTAAAAATCGTCTTGCAGATTTGCGCAAAATGGGCATTAAAAGCGTTATGATCACAGGCGATAACCCACTAACTGCTGCGGCCATTGCTGCAGAAGCTGGTGTTGATGATTATTTAGCGCAAGCAACACCTGAAACAAAACTTAAATATATCCGTAAAATGCAAGAAGGCGGTCAATTAGTCGCGATGGTTGGTGATGGCACCAATGATGCACCCGCTTTAGCGCAAGCAGATGTCGCTGTTGCCATGAACAGTGGGACACAAGCTGCGAAAGAAGCCGCGAACATGGTTGATTTAGATTCGAATCCCACTAAATTAATCGAAGTTGTTGAAGTCGGTAAACAACTTTTAATGACACGGGGTGCCTTAACAACCTTTAGTATTGCGAACGATATTGCAAAATATTTTGCGATTATTCCTACATCTTTGACAAGCATTTATCCAGAACTTAAAATTTTTAATATAATGCATCTTCAAACGACAGAAAGCGCCATATTATCAGCTATTATTTTTAATGCTTTTATCATCATTATGCTTGTGCCACTTGCTTTAAAAGGCGTCAAATATCACGCACAAAGTGCCGAATCCCTTTTACGCAATCATATTTTTATTTATGGGTTAGGTGGCATTATAGCGCCTTTTATAGGCATCAAATTAATTGATCTTCTAATAGGTTTATTTATAGGAAAATTATAATGCATTATCACATACGTTTATTTTTAAGCCTTACACGTATTTCACTTGTAATGCTTATTCTTTTTACGATCATTTGCGGCGTTTTTTATCCAGGTTTTGTGACTATTGTTTTGAAAACCTTTGCGCCTTCTAAAGCGGAAGGTAGTTTTGTAGAAAATGATGGTAAAATAATCGGATCAAGCCTTATTGGTCAACATTTTTCAGATCCTAAATATTTTTGGGGAAGACCACCTCAAAACAATGAAAAACCTTATGATTTTAAGGAAGCACAAGCATCTCATTTATCACCTAAAAATCCAAAATTGAAAGAACTTATTCAAAAACGCATCGATCATCTTATGTCGTTCGAAAGTGATAAGAATAAAAAGATACCATTAGATCTCGTCACAAGTTCTGGAAGTGATCTTGATCCACATATAAGCCCTGAATCAGCTTTTTTTCAAGTCGATCGGATTGCATCAACGCGTCATTTACAAAAGGATAAGATTGAAAATCTTGTGAATGATCATATTGAGCATAAAATTTGGGGATTCTTGGGTGAAAAACACGTTAATGTTTTAGCATTAAATTTAGCGCTTGATGCATTTTCTAAAACTAAACCATAGTGTTTTCGCTTTTGGTTAAGAGAAGGAATGAGGAGCGAAGTGTAGTCTCTTCCTACATAAGGGGCGTTTGACGCTCTATTAACCTAAATGGAAAATACTATATATAAATCTTAATGGAGAAAGTTTATGCCAAATGGACGTCCAGATCCTGAAAGATTACTGCATCTTCTTGAGGATGAAGAAAAATCCACGCTCAGAGGAAAATTAAAGATTTTTTTTGGCGCTTCCGCTGGAGTCGGCAAAACCTATGCAATGCTTCACGCAGCACACGAGCTCTTATCAGAAGGCATTAATGTTATTGTTGGCATTGCCGAAACACATGGAAGATCTGAAACAGAAGAATTGCTTGTTGGATTGCCAAAACTTCCAACGCGTTCTGTTAGCCACAAAGGCATTGTGCTGCAAGAATTTGATCTAGATGCAGCAATACGTCTTAAACCAGGAATTCTTCTTCTTGATGAATTCGCCCATAGTAATCCTATTGGTTCTCGTCATCCTAAAAGATGGCAAGATGTTAAAGAACTTTTAGAAGCTGGGATTGATGTTCATACAACATTAAATGTGCAACATCTAGAAAGTTTAAATGATGTTGTTGCGCGTATTACAGGCATTTCAGTTAAGGAAACGGTGCCTGATCTTATTTTTGATCAAGCCGATGAAATAACGCTTGTAGATATCCCAACTGATGAATTATTAGATCGTCTTAAAGAAGGCAAAGTCTATTTGAATTCAAATCTTATGGAATCCGCCCGACTTAATTTTTTTAAAAGAAGCAATCTAATAGCATTACGCGAAATGGCATTAAGGCGCACGGCTGAACGCGTTGACGCCCAAATGAAATTGTATAATATCACTGAATTTGCCGGTGGCGAAATTTTGTCTCCTCGATTAATGGTATGTGTTGGTCCTGATTTACTTTCATTAAGACTTGTACGTGCTACCAAAAGAATGGCTGATCGCATAGGAGCGCCCTGGTTTGCTGTCTATGTTCAGAATGAAAAACATTTATTATTATCTACCAAAGAACAAGAACGGTTAGATCGTACCTTACGCATTGCCGAGCAAATGGGCAGTAAAATTGAATATATTTATAGCCAAAACGCCCTTAAAGAACTTATTGCTTTTGCTAAAAAAAATGGTGTAACGCGCATTGTTATTGGTAAAACGCCAAAACCAAGATGGCGTGAAATTATTTTTGGATCGCTTGCAGATGGACTTATCCGTTCAAGCGATGGCATTGAAATAACAGTTATTTCTAGTTTTGTTGATGAACCCGAAGACGAAAAAAAACGCTCACGATATAAGTCCTTTAACATAAAACCATATCTTTATAGCTTTACATCGGTTGTTTTAGCAACAATTATCGGTTTCTTAATAGTACCTTACATGGATGTTCTTAATGTTATCATGCTTTATTTAATGACATTAACAGGCATTGCTGCTTTTTTTTCAAAAGGACCATCTTTATTTGCAGCATTAAGTGCTGTCATATGTTTTAATCTATTCTTTCTTGATCCTAAGCTTGATTTACGCATAACCAATAAAGATTATATTCTTACTTTTGTCATGATGTTTATAACTAGCTTTTTTATCAGCTCACTTTCTTCACGTCTTAAATCACAAGCAATGTTTGCTCAAAAACGTGAAAAAGACACAAGTTTGCTTTATGCAATGACTCGTGAATTTTCAATTGTCCGGGGTCATAAAGCAATGGCCGAAATTGCAGCCCGTCATCTTGGTCTTTCTTTTAACGCAAATATTATTTTTTGGATCCCTAATGAGGAAGATCAATTAAGTCTCTTTTATCCAGAAAATAGATCAATTGCGGTTAAAGAGGAAATGGTTGCAAAATGGAGCTTTGAACATGGCCAAATTGCAGGACATGAAACATCTACAATGCCTAGTGCTCAAGGTATTTATTTTCCGCTTATTGTATCATCAAAAACGATTGGTACTGTGGGATTGGTCCCTAAAGAAAAAAATCATCGTTTTTCAAATCAACAATTATCACTTATTGAAACATTTGCAAATTTAATTGCGTCTTCTTTTGACCGTGCCAATACAGCATTAGTTGTCGAAGAATCCATCATTAATGCAGAAAGTCAACGATTACGGAGCATTCTTTTAGCATCAATTTCTCAAGATTTATTAATCCCATTAACAACGCTTACAAAATTTTCCCATGATTTGCTTGAAAAAAATACATTAAGCGAGAACGACAAAAAAGATGTTTTGCGCAAAATAAATCAGGAAAGTCATAAAATATCTCAAATAATTGATAATATTATGCTTTTATCAAAAAAACATGCAGATATATGATCAAATTATTAAGGTTTTTTAAGCCAATTCCAGAAATAGTTAAAAACCAAACATATGATCCAGACTCAATCCACCATTCTTACTTGTCATGCCATGATACCCAAACAAACGACAGGTCATGTCACGAATCATGATATAGGCGTTCGTTCCAGCCTCTTGACGTTGAGCCTCACTAAAGACCTCGTCATAAAACCATAATTGGGATCCACTTGCAGGAATTTTCAAGCTGGTTGAGGCAACTTCAACTCCATTTTGATTATGAAGAAATAAATCAGTGTTCGAATATGCGTGAAATGGCGTTGAAACGGGATACATCAAATGACAGAAGCTTCGAACATCATTACCGCCCAATCGTAGGAATAAGCGCGTTGAAAGACCTGGTGCAGGTCCCACATAGGATTGTGGCTCTGTTTTATAGGTCAAGACCGTATTATAGATATGAGACCCAAAACTTGTTTCAGCTTGTTGACCCGATTGACGATTTTGATAACGGAACAAACCATGAATCCAACCATCCGCTTCTTTGCCTACTTGAAAATCGTAAATAAACTCAACATGACCATAATCAGTGGTTGAATTCAATTTAAGATCATCTAAATCAATGCAATGTTGATGATTACGCTTCAAATTACCTAAAGATTTAGTGGCTATTTGATTGCCTTTTGCATCATAACAATTCATCACCAAGGGAAGATGCATTTGACTACGCGCCATAGGTGTTGGCAATGCGATTGTTTTAAAATCTTTCATCGGCAAAATAGGTGCTGATAAAATATAGGCTTTACCCATAAGATTAGAAAGATCTGCAATTTTTGGATCTGGATTTAAATCAGTACGCTCAACATTGGCATGTGCAATACGTCTAATATTTTTATCATTGACGATTTCATAGCGCGGTCTTACAAAATATTTTTTGGCATGAATTTCAATTTGTTGTGGCCATTTTACATTGGGTAACACTTCATGAAGATCAAGCGCATAAGTCCCAAAACCTGGCACGCCTTTAGAAAAATATTGTTTTGTATTTTCGTCACCCATCACATTGAACCCAATTGTCCCTGCAGGAATTGGTGTTGGATGCGAATTTTGTACCCAGAAAACAACTTTTTCATTATCAGCTGGTGCTGGAAGACCTGCATAATAATCAGCTGGAAACGAATTCGCGTCATGTGTCGCACTTATATATTGATCTTTTTTAGAGACAACATCTAACGCATATTTAACGGTATCATGTCCTTTTGCACCAAGCACATGAATAAACAATTGACCTGTAAAAGCATTTAACTTAAAACGCTCACGAATTTCACGGCTATCAAAAACGATTGTTTGTCCTTTATGCGGAATGGATTCACGCCATTCAGCTAAAACCTTACCTTGATGATCCATAAGACAACACCAAATTGAAATGTTCTGTGCACCCCATCCTGCCCAATAATTAGCTGTAAAAATACGCGTATATGAGTCTTCATCATCTCTAAAAAAAGCAAAATTTGTCGCAAAATTATGGGGATCTAAATAATTTTTGGGATTGCTCATAAAATCATCAGGAAGTCGTATATCATCTAAGGTGACAATTTTAGTTTTTGAATCCACCAAATATTTAATATGATCCACCAATCTTTTTGCATCATAAGCCAATACAAACAAAATATCTGGTCTGCATTCTTTTAATGAAACAATAGGTTGTGCAGTTTTTCCTAATTTTTGAACGCCAATTTCATCAATGTTTTGAACAAAAACTTGGGATATTGATAATTTTTCCAACGAATATAATGCGTTAAAAGTTTCAATTTGGTTAAGCGGATCGTAAATCGCCACATCTTTGACTGACGCTAAAGACTTTATCAAATCATGCGTTTTTGAAACACAATAAGGATGACCTATCGCTTTAAATAAAGAAGATGCACCTTTGGTGTTACTATATGTTGAAATTTTAAGCGACATTATAAACCCTTTCTTAATAAATACCCATCTTATGGGTAAATTCGTTGTCAAGTCTGCGCTTCCTGTACTCATGTACAAAGTAGTACACTCCGTTCCGGTTCTCGCCTTTCCTAGACTTTCCCTCATAATCTGAGTATTTAATTTTGAGGAATCCAGAAAATATCTTTGAAACTATGTATAGAAAATACTATGGATAAGTATGCTTATCCCGAAAATAAAAAATATTACACCTGCAACTTTATGTACATAATACATTGACTCAATTGTTAATTTTTTGTGAAGTAAAAAACCCACAACCGTCACAAGACCCGTGAACCATAAAGCAGAACCAAGAAACACACCCAATACAAGCGTACCTGTTGCAATATAATTGCCACTCACTTCAATGGCCCCTAAACTTGCCAAAAGGGCACCAACAGCAATAATTGTAATAGGATTTGTAATCGTTAAGAAAAAAGCTGAAAAATAATCACCCACAAAAGCAAATTTCGACCGAGTGTTTACAAGCGCATCATTATCACTTTCTTGAACAACTTTTTTAGTCATCATGCTTTTAATGGCGACAATTATTAAAATAATGCCACCTATAACTTCTAACATATGTTTTTTGGATTCAATAAGCGCCGCAATGGCTGTTATACCAAAACCAGCAATGGCTGCAAAAATAGTATCAGCACTTGCAGCGCCTAGACCTGAAAAAATGCCAGACAAAAACCCTGTGACAAGCGTTCGCTTTACACACAAAATACCAACAGGACCAACGGGTGCCGCAATTAAGAAGCCCACAATCATCCCTTTTATTAAAAGATGCGTCATATCTAACATTATAAATTCCTCTCACCCTTTATATGCTTTTGAAGGCTGAGAAACAAGATTTTTATACAAATTTCAAGGCAACCCTTCAATTTAATCATTAAAATACATCAAATCTTATTCTTGAACGTTCATTAATGCGTTTTTTTTAACATTGGAATATATTTTAAGGATTGATGCTGAGGTCTCTTCAATAGAACGATTCGTAACATCAATCACAGGCCATTTCATTTTTGAAAACAATCTTCTTGCCCATAATATTTCATCCTTAACACGTTCAGGATTAATGTAATCCGTTTCATTATGCTCATCAAATTGTCCCAATCGATGTCGCCTTAAAGCAATCAAGCGATCTGGATTTTCGGTGAGTCCTATAAAAACGGGATTTTTTGCATTTAATAGTATTTCGGGCGGATCAATTCCTGGGACTAAAGGATAATTAGCAGCTTTTATCGTATGTTGGGCAAGGTATAAACAAGTAGGTGTTTTTGATGTTCTTGAAATACCTACTAAAACTACATCAGCCTTTTCTATTTCTTCAAGACGTTGACCGTCATCATGATGAAGTGCAAAATCAATCGCATCAATTTTGTTAAAATAATTATCATCAACTATATACTGCCGACCAGGTTTATTGCTACTTTCTTTCCCTAAATAAAGCATTAACGTGTTAATAACCGGGTCAAGAACTGAAACACATGGAATTTGAAGCCGATAACATCCTTCGTGAATACGTTCGCGTAATTTAGGATCAACGATTGTATAAATTACAACGCCAGGATTAAGCGCTATAACAGACATCATTTCGTCAATTTGATGTTCAGTCCTCATTAATATCCACAAATGCTCTCGAACAGATATGCCTTCAAACTGAGACAAACAAGCACGTGTCATATGAACGACTGTTTCACCTGTGGCATCCGAGAGCATGTGTATATCTATTTTTTTCATATGACTTTCCTGTGGATAAGAATGTGGCCTAAAAAATGATAAAAGAGCTATATGGATTTGTACACAATTTAAGAGCCAGACAAGAAACATATTATCCCCATGAGGATAGTTTTTTAACTTAAACGCAACTTAATGGGGATTAATCATTTTAAAATAGACTTATGCACAATCTGTTTATACGTTTACTACATTAAAAAAGCTTATATATCTTGAAGGTAGGCCACAGTACAACGTATTTATACACATTAAGTGGATATTTTTAAAACGATCATAATTTACCCCAACAACCTCTTAATAAAATGTGGATAAGATTTAATCCCCATCATTCACAGGATACACTACTCTTACAATTCTCTTTATTTAAAAAGATATTAAGATTTAGAGGTTGGTTGGAACTTCCTGATACCACATAAAATTGAAGGCTATAAATTTATAAAATCACATATTTTGAATTTCCTAGGGTTTTCCTTGGTATTTAAACCGAAATAGACACATAACGAGACGCACCTAAAAAGAAAAATGCACTTTTTTTAAAAAACATTAAAAAACTGGTTGACAGGACCCCCGTTTGGAACTATAACTAAAAACCCGGGCAGACAGCTCGGAACTGATCATAGACAAGTAGAAATAAAAAGAGAGATGTCCTGGTGAAGGGGTGAGTTAAATAAGAAAACTTGCTCATGAACTTGGATAGATCAAAAGATGTAAAACAAGTAATTCATGGTAAAAAATTTACAATGATGCGCGGTTAAACATTAACGGAAGTTCGATATGACGTAAGTCATGTTGGATGGAAGTCGAAGATAGATTGTTACGCAAGTGATGGATGATTTTTGGTTTAAACGAAGTTGTTGTAAACATGC